>CAZPCU010000115.1:0-5221 GCA_964585075.1 uncultured Rhodobacterales bacterium | reverse complement strand
ACCCGCCCTCGTAGAAGTCGAGCCGGGCGCGCTCCTCCGGGGAAAGCCGCGTCAGAAGCAGCCCCGCGGCGCTCTCGCCGGCCTCTTCCAGAAGTAGCGGGAACGGCTCTCCCTCGGCCCAGCGGACCGCGTGCCCGGGCAGCCTGGCCGGCACGGCGTCCGCCTCCTCCGCCGGCCGCCCGAGCACGGTTTCGCGCAGGGCCGGATGGCGCAGCGTGCCGTAGAGGAAAAGCGGCGCGCTCATCGCCAGCGGCGCGTGGCGTATTCCGCGAGAAGCCCCGACAGCAGCGCGCCCGAAAGCAGCACCGCGATCATCTGCCCGTCGAGCAGGTAGGAACCGTATTCCACCAGCAGCTCGAAGACCGCCGCGATGGCCTCGATCGGCCCGTCATACCGGCGCCGGAGCGAGAGCTGCACCATCTCGTGGACCGCCTGCACGAAAAGCGCCCAGAAAACCAGCGCCGCGCCCCCGGTGAGCCCGTTGCCGATCGCGGCCGAGTAACCGCGACCCGCGCGGCTGCCCACCACGATCCAGCCGCAGAGCAGGCCGAGGCCCGCGTTCACCGCGCTCAGCCAGCCGAAATCCATCTGTTCTTCGATGACCGTCTTGACGACCTCCGAGGCCAGGAACCCCGTCGCGGCGAGAACGAGAGCAGCGACGAGGCGCGCGGCGGTCGGCATCAGGCTGGCCTTCGGATCGAGACTTGCGTGACGTCACAGATACCGCTGTGGAAGAGCGCGGCGCAAGAGGTCAGGTAGTAGTTCCACATCCGCCGGAAGCCCTCGTCGAAGCCCAGGGCGGCGATCCGGTCCCACTGCGCGTTGAACGCCTCGTGCCAGCGGCGAAGCGTCAGGCTGTAGCTCTCGCCGAACTCGCGGCTGCCGTCGAAGGCGAGCCCCGCGCCCTCGATCTCGCGCCGCAGGACCGAGGGCGAGGGCAGCATCCCGCCCGGGAAGATGTATTTCTGGATGAAGTCCACGCCCTTGCGGTAGCTCTCCCAGCGGCGATCCTCCACGGTTATGATCTGCAGGCCGGCCGAACGGCCCGGTTTCAGCCTCTCGCGCACCGTGTCGAAGTAGACCGGCCAGTAGCGCTCGCCGACGGCCTCGAACATCTCGATGGAGGCGATCCCGTCGAAGCTGCCGCGGGTGTCGCGGTAGTCCTCGAGACGGAAATCGACAAGCTCGGAAAGTCCTGCTCTTGAAATCCTTTGTCTGGCGAAGTTGAACTGCTCCCGGCTGATCGTGACGCCCGTCACGCGCAGCCCCCGCTCGCGCGCGGCGTATTCCGCGAAACCGCCCCATCCGCAGCCGATCTCGAGCACGTGCTCGCCGGGCTTCACGCCGATGCTGTCCACGAGCGCGGCGTATTTGGCCTCCTGCGCGCGCTCGGTGCTCTCCTGCCCCGTATCGAAGAGCGCGGAGGAATAGGTCATCGTGTCGTCGAGCCAGAGCGCGTAGAAGTCGTTGCCGAGATCGTAATGCGCCGAGATGTTCCTGCGCGCCTGCCGCTTCGTGTTCGACTGCAGCCAGAAACGCAGCCGTTCCAGCGCACGCACGAGCGCCATGCCGGGGAACCCGTCATACACCACGTCGTTGTCGTTGTGCACGAGGTCCATGAAGGCCTGCAGGTCGGGCGTGCTCCAGCCGCCCTCGATGTAGGCCTCGGCAAAGCCCACGTCACCCTCGCGCAGGAGACGGGCGAAGATATCCGGGTCGTGGACATGCAGTTCCGCCACCGGGCCCGGTCTGCGGCCTTCCGCCCGGAAACGCCGCCCGTCCGGCAGCACGAAGTCGGCACGGCCGTTGTTCATCTGGCAGGCCATGTCGAACACGCGCGCGAAGTAGCGCGGCAGGCCGGTCTGGCCCTCGGTGGTGGTCAGGATCATGCGTGTCTCCATCGGGATCGTCCGGACTAGCTAGGCCGAAAGCCGCGCGCACGGCAAGCGCGGGCTGCCGGAAGGCGATCAAAAACCCCTGTTTTCATAGGCTTCAAGCGCAATCCTGCGCCCTTCCGCGGCATCGACGACCGGTTCCGGGCAGGCGTCGCCCGGAGAGAGCCCCCAGGATCGCGGCACCGCGTCGAAATAGGCGAGCGCATCGGGCGGCGGGTCGTCCTGCCCCTCGGCGATCCAGCGCGCCACGTAGGCGCCCTCCGGGTCGAAGCGCGTCGCCTGGGTGAGCGGGTTGAAGACGCGGAAATAGGGCGTGGCGTCGGGGCCCGAGCCCGCGGACCACTGCCAGCCCATGGCGTTGGAGGCCGGATCCCAGTCGATCAGGTGCTCCTCGAACCAGCGCATCCCGATCCGCCAGTGGGTCATCAGGTGCTTGGTGAGGTAGCTCGCCACCACCATCCGGGCGCGGTTGTGCATCCGGCCGGTGACATACATCTCGCGCTGCCCGGCATCGACGAAGGGGATGCCCGTGCGCGCGCGGCGCCAGGCGGTCACCCGGGGCGCGCTCGCATCCTCGTTCCACGGGAAGGCGTCCCATTCGGGCTTCCAGTTCTCCGAGGCGAGCCGCGGAGTGTGGTGCAGGAGGTGATAGGCGAACTCGCGCCAGACGAGTTCCTTCATGAAGGTCTCGGCGCCTCGCTTGCCTTCCTCCCGCGCGCGGAGCGCCGCGTGCCAGCACTGCTGCGGGCTGATCTCGCCCAGGGCCAGGTTCTCCGAGAGGCAGGAGGTGCCGTCCTCCGCCGGGCGGTCACGGCTTTCGTCGTAGCCCGCCACGATCCGTTCCATGAAGTATTCCAGCCGGTCCCGCGCCGCCGCCTCGCCCACCCTCGCGTGGCGCGCGACGATCTCGGCGCCCCGGTCCATGGCGCGACCCAGCGCCCAGTCGCCGAGCCGCTCGCTTTCCGGCCACGCCTCCGGCGCGGGGATGCGGCCCGGCGCGGCGCGCGGCGCGTCCACGTCGCGGCCCGCCACGGCGCGCCAGAAGGGCGTGTAGACCCTGTAGAAGCCACCCTGCCCCGTCTCCACCGTCCAGGGCTCGAACATGAGATGGCCGCCGAAGCTCTGCGCCTCGACGCCCTCCTCCTTCAGCACCGCCTTCACCTCGGTGTCGCGGGCGACGCTCTCGGGGTCGTGGGCCCTCGTCCACCAGACCGCGCCGGCCCCCGTGTCGGCCACGAGCGCGCGGAGCGCGTCAAGCGCGCGCCCCGAGCGCAGGACGAGCCGGCTGCCCGCCGCCTCCAGCGCCCGGCCGAACGCCTCCAGCCCGAGACCGAGGCGGAACTTCGGCGCCGCGCCGAGCCCGTCCACCACCCCGTCGCGCAGGAAGACCGGGATCACCGGCCGCCCGCTCTCGCAGGCGGCGTGCAGCGCCGGATGGTCGCCGAGGCGCAGGTCGCGGCGGAACCAGAGAAGGATGGGCGCGGTCTCGCTCAAGGGGCTCTCCCGGTCACGTCAGTGCCGAGACATAGCCCGAGGCGCGCTGGATCAAAGGGCCTCGTCGAGCGCGGCGACGAGGCGCTCGACCTCCTCCGCCGTGGTGTAGTGCACGAAGCTCATGCGCAGCACGCCGTGGTCGGGGTCGATGCCCATGGCGCGCAGCGGCCGGTGCGCGTAGAAATCGCCGCCCCCGGCCATGATGCCGTGGGGCGCGAGCCGCGCCGCGGCCTCCGCGCCCGGGATCGCAAGCGCCACCGCGACCGTCGGCGCGCGGTCCTCGGCGCAGGCGGGCCCGAGAAGCCGCATGTCGTCCCGCCCCGCGAGATAGTCGAGCAGCGGCTGGAGGAGCGCCGTCTCGTGCGCACGGAAGAGATCGTGGACGGCGACCGCCCGCTCGGCCGGGCGCTCCGCCGTGACGCCGTGACGGGCGGCGAGCGCCTCCCAGTAATCCGCGATCCCGGCGCAGGCGGCCACCTGCGCATGGTCGGGGCCCGCGGGCACGAAGCGCTTCTCCGGGATGCCGGCGTTGAAGTGATGCCCCTGCGCGGGCAGCATCTCGGCCAGCGCGCGGCGGATCACCATCGCGCCCTGGTGCGGCCCGTAGGTCTTGTAGGTCGAGAAGAGGTAGATGTCCGGGCCGAGGCGTCCGACATGGGGCAGGCCATGGGGCGCGTAGCTCACCCCGTCCACGCAGACGAAGGCGCCCGCCGCGTGGGCGATGGCGCTGATCTCCACCACGGGGTTCACCTCGCCCACGACGTTGGAGCAGTGCGGGAAGCAGACGAGGCGCACCTTCTCGTCGAGAAGCTCCGACAGGTCGTCCGGGTCGAGCCGCCCGGTCTCGGGGTCGATGGCCCACTCCCGGATCTCGAATCCCTCTTGGGCGAGCCGGCGCCAGGGCCCGGAATTGGCCTCGTGATCCTGGTCGGTGACGACGATCGCCTCGCCCTTCTCCATGAAGCCCGCGAAGGCGCGAGCCAGGACATAGGCGTTCTGGGTGGTGGAGGGGCCGAAGGAGAGCTCGTCCTCGGCCACGCCGAGCAGCGAGGCCATCCGGCGGCGCCCCTCGTCCATCTCCTCGCCCGCGAGGCGGCTCGCCTCGAAGGGGCCGTGGGGCTGCACCTTGCGCGCGCGGTAGAAGCGCGCGAGGCGGTCGATGACCGGCCCGCAGGCGTAGGAGCCGCCCGCGTTCTCGAAGAAGGCCTGGCCCTCGAGAGAGGGCTCGGAGAAGGCGGGGAACTGCGCCCGCGCGAAATCCACATCCAGCGTCATGACGCGCAGTGAAAGCGCGTCGGGCGCGCACCGTCAAGCGCGCGCCCGTATCTTCCTGTCTGGGCCCTGGATCGCCGGGAAAGGCGATGCCGCGTCCGCGGCAGGGGGAGGCCGTCCGCCCCCCGCCGCGACCCGTCGCTCAGCCGCGCTTCTCCGCGATGAGCCCCTTCACGATCGCCCAGCAGATCAGCAGCAGGATGATCGTGAAGGGCAGACCCGTGGAGATCACCATGGCCTGCAGCGCGGTGAGGCCCCCGCCGACCAGCAGCGCGATGGCCACCAGCCCCTCGAAGGTGCACCAGAACACCCGCTGCGTGACCGGCGCGTCCACCTTGCCGCCGGCGGTGATCGTGTCGATCACGAGCGACCCGGAGTCCGACGAGGTGACGAAGAACACGATGACCAGCACGATCCCGATGGTCGAGGTGATCGCCGCCAGCGGCAGGCTCTCGAGCATCGCGAAGAGCGACAGTTCCGGCGAGTAGGTGTCGATCACGTTCGCCTTGACCGCCGAGGTCTCGGGATTGGCGATCATGTCGCTGATCGCCGCGCCGCCG
>CAZPCU010000114.1:1713-6565 GCA_964585075.1 uncultured Rhodobacterales bacterium | reverse complement strand
TTCTTCTCCAACCGCGACTGGCCGGTGGCGAGCGCCGTGGCGATCGTGCTGCTGCTGATCCTGATCGTCCCCATCATCCTCTTCCAGCGCAACGAACAGAAGCAGCGGGAGGCCGAAGGATGAGCGGCGCCGGGTCCGATCGCGGCCGCGCGCGAGCGCAGGGAGCGGCACGATGAAGCGTTTCAGCTGGTTCAACGCGACGTCGCTGACCCTCGGCTTCGCGTTCCTCTACCTGCCGATGATCATCCTGGTCATCTACTCGTTCAACGCGTCGAAACTGGTGACGGTCTGGGCCGGGTTCTCCACACGCTGGTACGGGGAGATCTTCCGCGACGAAGCGTTTCTCGACGCGGCCTGGGTCACCTTGCAGGTCGCGTTCGTCTCCTCGACGGTGGCCACGGTGCTCGGCACGATGGCGGCGCTCGTCCTCGTGCGGGCCGGGCGTTTCCTCGGGCGCACGCTCTTCTCGGGCATGATCTACGCCCCGCTGGTCATGCCCGAGGTGATCACCGGCCTCTCGCTTCTCCTGCTCTTCATCAACATCGGGCTGGATCGCGGCATTTTCACGATCATCCTCGCGCACACGACCTTCTCCATGTGCTACGTCTCGGTGGTGGTGTCCTCGCGCCTCGTGAGCTTCGACCGCTCGCTGGAGGAAGCCGCGCTCGACCTCGGCTGCTCGCCCGCCGAGGCGTTCCGGCTCGTCACGCTGCCGATCATCCTGCCCGCGGTGATCTCCGGCTGGCTTCTGGCCTTCACGCTCTCGCTCGACGATCTCGTGATCGCGAGCTTCACGGCAGGACCCTCGGCGACGACGCTGCCGATCAAGATCTTCTCCTCGATCCGCCTCGGCGTCAGCCCCGAGATCAACGCGCTCTCGACGCTTCTCATCGGCACCGTGACGGTGGGCGTGATCACGGCCTCGCTCGTCTCCAAGAACGCGGCGGTCCGGCAGCAGCGCGAGGAGCAGGCCGCTATCCGGCTCACCGGATGAGGCGCATCGTCGAGCCCGTCGCCTACGGCCCCGCGCCCGTGGCGAAGTGCTGGTGGGCGGAGACCGTCGAAACCCCGTCCTGGCCCGCGCCCGAGGGCGAGATTTCCGCCGACGTCGCGGTGATCGGCGGCGGCTTCACGGGGCTTTCCGCGGCGCTCCACCTCGCGGAGGCGGGCGTGGACGTGGCGCTCTGCGAGGCGGAGGCGCCGTTCTGGGGCGCCTCGGGACGCAATGGCGGGTTCTGCTGTCTCGGCGGCTCGAAGCTTTCCGACGCGGCGCTCGCCCGGCGCTTCGGCGACCGGGGCGCGCAGGGCTGGCGGGACGCGCAGCGCAGCTCGGTGGCGTTCGCCGGCACGCTCATCGACCGGCTCGGTCTGGACGTTGACCGGCATTCCGAGGGCGAGACGCTGCTCGCCCACCGCCCGAAGGACTGGGGCCACCTGCAACGCGAGGCCGAGGCGTTCGAGGCGGATTTCGGCATGACCCCGCGCCTGATCCCGGCCGGTGATCTCGCCGCGAAGGGCATGGGCGGCCCCTTCCACGGCGCGCTCACCATGCCCATCGGCTTCGCGCTCAACCCCCGGAAATACGCGGCCGGGCTCGCCCGCGCGGCAGAGGCCGCGGGGGCGCGGCTCTTGGCGCCGGCGCCGGTCGGTTCGATCCGGGCCGAAGGGTCGGGCTACGCGCTCGGCCTGCCGGGGGCGCGGCTCCGGGCGCGGCGCGTGATCCTCGCCACCAACGGCTACTCCTCCGAGGACGTGCCGGGCTGGATGCGCGCGCGCTACATGCCCGTGGCCTCCAACGTGATCGTCACGCGCCCGCTCACGGGCGACGAGTTGCAGGCCGCGGGCTGGACCACGGCGCAGATGGCCTACGACACGCGGCGGCTGCTCCATTACTTCCGCCTCATGCCCGACAACCGGTTCCTCTTCGGGATGCGGGGCGGCATCTACGCCACCCCGCGCGAGACGGCGCGGCTGGCCCGAGCGATCCGCGCGGACTTCGAGGCGATGTTCCCGGCCTGGCGGCATGTCGAGACGCCGCATCTCTGGTCGGGGCTCGTCTGCCTGACGCCCACGCTGCTGCCCTATGTCGGGCCGGTGCCCGGTATGGCGGGGGTCTTCGCGGGCTTCGGCTATCACGGGAACGGGGTGGCCATGGGAAGCTACGCCGGCCGGCTTCTCGCCGACCTCGCGCAGGACCGCGTTCCCGAGGCGCCATACCCGGACGCCATGTGCAGCGTGCCCGGGCGCTTCCCGCTCGGCCGCTTCCGCCGCGCCGCGCTGGTGCCCGCCTACGCGAGCTTCGCGCTCCGGGATCGCTGAGCCGGGCTCAGCCCTGCGGCGTCAGCCCTGCGCGCGCCCGGCCGCGGGCCAGGCCGATCCGGCGCTCGCGCCACACGATGAGCACCCCCGCCGCGATCACCAGCCCCGCGCCCCCCAGCATGGGCCATGTCGGCATCTCCCCGAAGACGGTGTAGCCGATGGCGATCGCGAAGAGCATCGACGCGTAGTCGAAGGGCGCGAGAAGCGAGGCGTCGGCGAAACGGTAGGCGCTGGTGAGCAGGATCTGCGCCACGCCGCCGATCAGCCCGGCCGCGACGAGAAGCCCGGCCTCGAGCGGCGTCGGCCACACCCAGCCCAGCGTTCCGGGCCAGACGAGGCCCAGCGGCAGCGTCAGAAGCGAGAAGGCCGTCGCCGTGAGCGAGAAGTAGAAGACGATGGCCGAGGTCTCCTCGACGACCGCCATCCGGCGGATCTGGACATGGGCCAGCGCCCGGAGCGCCGCCGAGAGCAGGGCGAAAACCGCCCCGGCGAGGGCCACGTCGCCCAGCGCCTCCACCGAAAGGCGAGGCCAGAGCACGATCAGCACGCCCACCAGGCCGAGCCCCACCGCGCTCAGCCGGAAGGCGCGGAGCCGCTCTCCGAGCAGGAGGGCGGCGAAGAGCACCGTGAGAAGCGGCGCGGCGTAGCCGATCGCCGTCACCTCGGGCAGGGGAAGCAGGCCCAGCGCGGCGAAGCCGCAGGCCATGGCGCCGGTTCCGATGAGCCCGCGCCAGGCATGGGCGAGCCGGCTGCGCACGCGGAAGCCCGTGGCGAGATCGCCGCGCCAGGCGAGCCAGGCCACGATGACCGGCATGGCGAAGAAGGAGCGGAAGAACACCGCCTGCCCCGGCGGAACATGGGCCGACACCGCCTTGATGAGCGAGGCCATGGTGATGAACAGAAAGACCGAGGCGAGCTTGAGCGCAATGCCGCGCGCGGGATGCATGGGGTGTCCTTTCGGCAAGACCCATGCCGCGCGGGCGCCGGAAGTGCAAGCGCCGGCAAAGGTGAGCCCGTCGCGCCCATTTGACCGCGCGGGGATGAAAATTTCGGCTGGTCAAACTACGTTAACTAGTGGCAGGCAGGATTTGCGCCGCCCCGCGTGGAAGGTGGCGGCGCGCAACGCAGGAAGGCAGATCCCCATGGATGCCCTGAAGCTCGCACTCTCAGCGACGGCCGCCAGCGCCCTCGTCTCGGGCGCGGCCTTCGCCGGATCCGCGGAGGAGGCCCCGGCCGACCCGGTCGTCGTGCAACCGGCAGAGCCCGCGCGGCCCGCCACCCCCGACTGGACGGGCGCCTACGGCGGCGTCCAGCTCGGCTACGGGGACGTTTCGGCCAGCGGCGGCCTCGACGGCGACGGCGCCATCGGCGGCATCACGCTGGGCTACGACTACGATTTCGGTCGCTTCGTGCTCGGCGGCGCGGTGGACTACGATTTCACCGACATCGATCTCGACGCCGCCACGACGCTGGAGAACGTCGCACGGCTGAAGGTGCGCGGCGGGTTCGACACGGGCGAAGGCGGCCTTGTCTACGGCGTCGCGGGGGCGGCGCGCGCCGACACCGACGCGCTCGGCGAGGACACCGGCTACTTCCTGGGTCTGGGCTACGACCGGCTCGTCGGCGAGCGCTTCACGGTCGGCGCCGAGGCGCTGTTCCACCAGTTCGACGACTTCAACGACACCGGAACGGACATCGACGCCACCACCATCCAGCTGCGCGGCACCTTCCGGTTCTAACCCGCGCGGCGATCCGCAAGAACGGGGCGTCCCACGGGGCACCCCTTTTTGGCTCACTCAGCGGCGTCTCGGCGGGGCAGCACCCAGCCGGGGCGCGGGAAATGGCAGGTGTAGCCGTTCGGGACGCGCTGGAGATAATCCTGGTGCTCGGGCTCCGCCTCCCAGAAATCGCCCACCGGCGCCACTTCCGTCACAACCTTGCCCGGCCAGAGGCCCGACGCCTCGACGTCCGCGATCGTCCGGAGCGCCTCGGCGCGCTGCGCCTCGTCCACGTAGTAGATGGCGGATCGGTAGCTCATGCCGATGTCGTTGCCCTGCCGGTTGAGGGTCGTCGGATCGTGAATCTGGAAGAAGTATTCCAGGATCCTGCGATAGCTGATCCTCTCGGGGTCGAAGATGATCTCGATGCCCTCGGCATGGGTCCCGTGGTTGCGGTAGGTGGCGTTCGGCACGTCCCCGCCCGTGTAGCCCACGCGGGTGCTCAGCACACCGGGCAGCTTGCGGAAAAGGTCCTGCATTCCCCAGAAGCAACCGCCCGCCAGAACAGCGCGTTCTTCAGCCATCAGATGTCCTCCACTTGATCGAGGTAGTCGCCGTAGCCCTCGGCCTCCATGTCGTCGCGGTGGATGAACCGGAGCGCGGCGGAGTTGATGCAGTAGCGCAGGCCGCCACGGTCGCGCGGGCCGTCGGGAAAGACATGGCCGAGATGGCTGTCGCCATGGGCCGACCGCACCTCGGTGCGGATCATGCCGAGGCTTCGGTCCTCCAGCTCGCGGACATGGGCGGGCTCGATC
>CAZPCU010000114.1:0-1703 GCA_964585075.1 uncultured Rhodobacterales bacterium | reverse complement strand
TCACGAAGCTCGGCCAGCCGCAGCCCGACTCGTACTTGTCCGAAGAGGCGAAGAGCGGCTCGCCCGAGACGACGTCCACGTAGATCCCCGGCTCCTTGTTGGCGAGGTATTTTCCCGTGCCCGGGCGCTCGGTGCCGTTTTCCTGCGTGACGTGGTACTGGACGGGGTCCAGCGCCTCCACCGCCTCCGGGCGGCGCTCGTACTTGGCCATGCGCGTTCCTCCTGAAGACCCTCCCTGCAAAGATGGCACGCCGGGCGCGAAATCAAACCCCCCGCCGCTCACGCTTGCGACAGCCGCCGCGCCGCCCAGCGCGCGGCGTCGGCGACGGTCGGGTCCGGGTCGCGGGCGAGCCCCTCGGCCACGGCAAGAAGCGCCCGATCCCCCGAATTGCCGATCGCGTAGAGCACGTTGCGCACGAAGCGGTTCCGCCCGATGCGCTTGATCGGGCTGCCGGAGAAGAGCGCGCGGAACGCCGCGTCGTCGAGCCTGGCGAGATCGGCGAGCCGGGGCGCGCGAAGCTCCGCGCGGGCGTGATACTTGGCCTCGCGGGCGGTTCGCGCGAACTTGTTCCAGGGGCAGACGGCCAGGCAATCGTCGCAGCCGTAGATGCGGTTTCCGAGCAGCGGCCGCAGCTCCTCGTCCACCGGGCCGGCATGTTCGATGGTGAGGTAGGAGATGCAGCGCCGCGCGTCGAGCTGGAACGGCGCGGGGAAGGCGTCGGTCGGGCAGGCATCGAGGCAGGCCCGGCAGGAGCCGCAATGCTCGGCCGCCGGCGCGTCCGGCGCAAGCTCCGCGGTGGTGAAGATCGCGCCGAGGAAGAACCAGTTGCCGAGCCCGCGCGACAGCAGGTTCGTGTGCTTGCCCTGCCAGCCGATCCCCGCCGCCTCGGCGAGCGGCTTCTCGGCCACCGGCGCGGTGTCCACGAACACCTTGACCTCGATGCCCTCGCCCGCCTCGGCGATCAGCCAGCGTGCCAGCCGCTTCAGCCGCTTCTTGACCACGTCGTGATAGTCGCGCCCGCGCGCATAGACCGAAACGATCCCGCGGTCGGGATGGTCGAGCAGTTTCAGAGGGTCCTCGTCGGGCGTGTAGCATTCGGCCAGCATGATGACGGAGCGCGCCTCCGGCCAGAGCGCCGCGGGGTTCCCGCGCCACGCCGCCCGCTCTTCCAGCCAGCGCATCTGCCCGTGCCGCCCCGCGTCGAGGAAGGCCGCAAGCCGCGAGGGCAGCTCCGGCACCGCGTCGGGCCGGCAGACGCCGCAGGCGTCGAAGCCCTCGGCGCGCGCCTGCGCCTTCAACCTGTCCTTCAGCGCATCCATGCCGCGTCTTCCCGGGAAGAATACCCCCGCAGGGACCGGCGGCAGGCAGCCACAAAGCGGCGCGGGGGATCAGAAATCGAGATCTGCGTAATGCGCGGGCGGCGGGAACCCCGGCACCTGGTCGGCGAGGATTCCGCGAAAGGCCGGGCGCGACTTGATCTTGGCATACCAGTCCTTGACCGTTTCGGAGCGGTTCCAGTCCACGTCCGATATGTAGTCGAGCGCGGAGAGATGCGCAGCCGCCGCGAAATCCGCCAGCGTCATCACGTCACCCGCGAGCCAGCGGCGATGATCCAGAAGCCAGCCCATGTAGTCGAGGTGGTACTTGATTTTCTGCGCCCCGGTCTTGACGTTGCGGCTGTCCGGGTAGCCCTGCCCCATCA
>CAZPCU010000113.1:0-6589 GCA_964585075.1 uncultured Rhodobacterales bacterium | reverse complement strand
ATCGCCTGGACGATTCGCTTCCCCGGCGAGATCACGCGCGAAAAGCTCGACATCCTGCGCAAGGCCGATGCCGTCTACATCGACCAGATCCGCCGCCACGGGCTCTACGACGAGATCTGGCAGGCCTTCGCCGCGATCCTGCCCGTGCGCACGGTGGGCGTGATGGGCGACGGGCGGACCTACGACTACGCCTGCGCGCTCCGCGCGGTCACCTCGGTGGACGGGATGACGGCCGACGTCTACCCCTTCAGCCACGAGTTCCTTTCCGAGACGGCGACGCGGATCATCAACGAGGTGCGCGGCATCAACCGCGTGACCTACGACATCACCTCGAAACCGCCGGGCACGATCGAGTGGGAGTGAGCCCGCCCGCCGCTGGGCGGCGGGCAAGGCGGAGGTGCCTCTTCCCCGCCCGCGGCAGGAGAGGCACGCAAGTCCGGCCGCGCCCGACCCGGCGCTCTGGCGCGTCTCCGGGCGGGCTGCTAAGCGAAGGCATGGCCACCCGCGACGCCCCTTCCCCGACGCTCTCTCCGGTCGTCGTCGCCGGTTTCTGGATGGTCGGGACGATCCTCTCCTTCACCTCCATGGCGGTGGCGGGGCGGGAGTTGTCCACCGGGCTCGACACCTTCGAGATCATGCTCTACCGGAGCCTCGTCGGCGTCGCGATCGTGCTCGCCGTGGGCGGCGCGGCGGGCACGCTGTCCCAGGTGAGCGCGCGGCGCCTGAAGCTCCATGCGCTGCGCAACGTCACCCATTTCACGGCGCAGAACCTCTGGTTCTACGCGATCGCGACCATCCCGCTCGCGCAGGTGGTGGCGCTCGAGTTCACCTCGCCGCTCTGGGTGGTGCTGCTCGCGCCGCTCATCCTCGGCGAGCGGCTGACGCCGGCGCGCGCGCTGGCCGCGGCGCTGGGCTTTCTCGGCATCCTGATCGTGGCGCGGCCCGGGGTGACGCCGCTCGAGACGGGGCAGGTCACGGCGGCCGGGGCGGCGCTCGGCTTCGCGCTCACGGCGCTCGCCACGCGCACCCTCACCCGGACGGAGAGCATCACCTGCATCATGTTCTGGCTCACCGCGATGCAGGCCGTGCTGGGCCTCGTCGCGGCCGGGGTGGACGGCGACATCGCCCTGCCCGCGCGCGACTCGCTGCCCTTTGTGGCGCTCGTCGGCGTGGCCGGGCTTTCGGCCCATTTCTGCCTGACCAACGCGCTCCGCCTCGCGCCCGCCGGCGTGGTGATGCCGATGGACTTCGCCCGCCTCCCGGTGATCGCCTTCGTGGGAATGGCGCTTTACGCCGAGCCGCTCGAATGGGCCGTCTTCCTGGGCGCGGCTGTGATCTTCGCGGCCAACTGGATCAACATCCGCGCCGAAACCCGCGGCGCGGCCGCGGCGCGCCAGGCCAGAGGTTGAACCTCTGTCGCCTTTCGGTTGTGGCCGGGATGTGACGTCGCGTTCCTTACGTAGCGTGAACCGTCTGGCAACGTTGACACATTTGCCAGGCAAGCCCTAACGAAAGGAAATTCCGGCCGCTGGAGGACGAAGCGGAGCGGCCTGTCAGGGGAGGAGTGCGATGAAGGGAACCATCGGCTTGTCGGCCGCGCTCGGGCTTTGCGCCGGCGCCGCGCTCGCAGGGGGCATCGAGCGCACGACGCAATCGGCCATGATCCTCTACGAGGATGGCAATTACGGGGAGGTGAGCCTCGGCTACGCATCGCCCTCGCTCACGGGCGTGGACGTGCTCGGCAACCCCATCGACAACGTGGCGGACGATTACTTCCTGCCGGGCTTCGGCCTGAAGATGGACCTGAACGACAAGGTCTCGGCCGCGCTCGTCTACGACCGTCCCTTCGGCGCCGACATCGCCTACGACCCGGCGAACCCGGTCCTCGGCGGCACCACGGCCACGGCGACCACGAACACCCTCACCGCGCTCCTTAAGTACCAGTTCAACGAGCGCGTCTCGGCCTTCGGTGGCCTGCGCTATCAGACGGCGGAGGGGGACATTTCACTGGACGGTGCCGCTTATGGCGGACCACCCCCCGGGGGCGTCTCCGGCTACGACGTCTCGCTCGACCGCGACGCGGCGGCCGGCTATGTCCTGGGCGTCGCCTACGAGGTGCCGGAGATCGCGCTCCGCGTGGCGCTCACCTACAACTCCGAGATCACCCACGAGATGGGGACGCGCCAGACGATCGGCGGCACGCCCATCGCCGCGCCCTCGGTGACCGAGGTGAAAACCCCGCAAAGCGTCAACCTCGATTTCCAGACCGGCATCGCCCAGGACACGCTGCTCTTCGGCTCGATCCGCTGGGTGGAGCACTCGGCCTTCCGCGTGGACCCGGCGGGCTTCGTCAACGCGACGGGCGGTGGCCTCATCGATCTCGAGGACACGACGACCTACCGCCTCGGCCTGGGCCGGCGCTTCAACGAGAAGTGGACGGGCTCCATCTCGCTCGCCTACGAGGCGCCCGGCGACGAACTGGTCTCTCCGCTGGCGCCCTCCACCGGCTTCAGCCAGATCGCGCTCGGCGCCGCCTACCAGGCGACCGAGACGATCGAGATCGCGGGCGGCGTCAGCTACACGGTCCTGGGCGACGCCAAGCCCGAGACGGGCACGCCCGACGTGGCCCGCGCGGATTTCTCCGACAACGACGCCTTCGGGGTGGGCCTGCGCGTTTCCTTCAAGTTCTGAAGGGCGCCCGATCGGACAGGCGGCCCCGCCCCCGCGGCGGGCCCGTCTCGCGCGACGGGGTTTGACCGCGCCGCCCTCTCTGGCTAAGGCGCTTGCCGAGCAAGGGAAGGCGCGCGCCCCATGATCTACGAGACCGCGAAGGACTGGCTGGACGCGCCCGAGAAGCGCGTGGTGCTTTTCGGGATGTCCGGCCTCGGCAAGACGCGGCTCTCCGCGCTGTTGCGGGAGCAGGGCGAATGGTTCCACTACTCCGTCGATTACCGGATCGGCACGCGCTACATGGGCGAGCACATCGCCGATCTCTTCAAGCGCGAGGCGATGAAGGTTCCCTTCCTGCGGGATCTGCTGCTGTCCGATTCCATCGCGATCGAGTCGAAGATCCGCTTCGACAACCTTGCGCCGCTTTCGAAATATCTCGGCAAGCCCGGCGACCCGGCGAAGGGCGGCCTGCCCTTCGACGAGTACTTGCGCCGGCAGGAACAGCACCGCGCCGCCGAACGTGCGGCGATGATGGACACCGCGCATTTCGTCGAACGCGCGCGCGACATCTACGGCTACCGGCACTTCGTCTGCGACACCTCGGGCTCGATCTGCGAGGTCGTGGCGCCCGAAGACCCGCAGGACGAGATCCTGTCGGGGCTTTCCGAAACCGCGCTCCTCGTCTGGATCGAAGGGTCCGAGGCGCATACCGCCGAGCTCGTCCGCCGCTTCGACCGGGCGCCGAAGCCGATGTATTACCAGCCCGAGTTCCTCCACGCGGCTTGGGCGGAATATCTTGAGGAAACGGGGCTTTCCGAGGAAAAGGTGGACCCGGACGCCTTCGTGCGACGGGCCTATGCCCGCGCGCTCGCCCATCGCCAGCCCCGCTACGCGGCCATGGCGCGCTGGGGCGTCACCGTGAGCGCCGACGAGGTCGCCGCCGTGACCGACGCGGCGGGGTTCGAGGCACTGCTGGCCCGCGCCCTTGAGCGGCGCGCCGGATAGGCGTATCTGACGCGTTCCGCCCGAGGATCCCGCCCATGCCGATCAAGATGCCCGCCGAACTGCCCGCCTACGACATCCTCTCGCGCGAGGGGGTGATGGTGATGTCGGAGGAGCTGGCGGCCCGGCAGGACATCCGCCCGCTCCGGATCGGGCTTCTGAACCTCATGCCGAAGAAGATCCAGACGGAGACCCAGTTCGCCCGGCTGATCGGGGCGACGCCGCTGCAGATCGAGTTCAGCCTCATCCGCATGAGCGAGCACCAGACCAAGACGACGGCGGCGGAGCACATGGAGAGCTTCTACCGCCCCTTCGCCGAGGTCGAGGCGTCGGGCGAGAGATACGACGGGCTCATCATCACCGGCGCGCCGATCGAGCACCTGCCCTTCGACGAGGTCACCTACATCGACGAGCTGCGCCGCGTCTTCGAGTGGACCCAGAGCCACGTCCACGCCACCTTCGGCGTGTGCTGGGGCGGCATGGCGATGATCCACCACTTCCACGGCGTGGAGAAGCACATGCTGGACGAGAAGGCGTTCGGCTGTTTCCGCCACCGCAACCTCGCCCCGGCCTCGCCCTACCTGCGCGGCTTCTCCGACGATCTCCTGATCCCGGTGAGCCGCTGGACCGAGATGCGCCAGGACGAGATCGACGCGGCACCCGGCCTGCGCACCCTCATCGCGAGCGACGAGGTGGGGCCCTGCCTCGTCGAGGATCAGGCGCACCGGGCGCTCTACATCTTCAATCACCTCGAATACGACAGCGACACGCTCAAGCAGGAATACGACCGGGACGTGTCGGCGGGCGCGGAGATCGCGGTGCCGGTCAACTACTACCCCGAAGACGACCCCGCACGCGCCCCCTCGAACCGCTGGAGGAGTCACGCCCATCTCCTTTACGGGAACTGGATTTCCGAGATCTACCTGACCACGCCCTTCGATCTTTCGGAGATCGGGCAGAGTTCGACCGACCTCCGCCGGGAGCGCGTGTGAGCGCCCTCGGCGCGGCGGTGCTCGCCATCGCGCTCCTCGCCGGCGGCGGGACGCTGGTGACGCTCCTCAAGGCCGCGCGGCACGAGGCGCGGGCCGAGGCGAGCCATCCGCCCGAAGGCCGGATCGTCACGGTGGACGGCCATCCCGTGCACGCCCATGTCTCGGGCTCGGGGCCGGACGTCGTGCTGATCCACGGGGCGAGCGGCAATCTGCGGGACTTCACCTTCGACCTCGCGGGCCGGCTCTCGGACCGTTACCGCGTCATCGCGCTCGACCGGCCGGGGCTCGGCTACACGCCGCGCCTGCCCGGCCGTGGCCCGGCGCGACTCGCGGATCAGGCCCGGCTCCTCGCCGGCGCGGCGGCGGCGCTCGGCGCGGAGCGGCCGGTGGTGCTCGGCCACTCCTACGGCGGCGCCGTGGCCCTCGCCTGGGCGGTGCATGCGCCGGAGCGGCTCTCCGCGCTCGTGCTGCTCGGCGCGGCCTCGAATCCGTGGGAGGGCGGGCTCAGCACCTATTACCGCCTCGCCTCGGATCCCTGGCTCGGCCCGCCGACGGTGGCCCTGATCTCTGCCTGGGTGCCCGATCGCGTGGTGACGCAGGCGGTGTCGGAAGTCTTCGCGCCGCAGCGCCCGCCGCCCGGCTACGCGGCGCATTTCGGCCCCGGCCTCACGCTCCGCCGGGAAAGCCTGCGGGAGAACGCGCTGCAGCGCGCCGCGATCAAGGACGAGATCATCGCGATGGTTCCCCATTACGCCGGGATCGACGCTCCCGCCGAGATCCTCCACGGCACCGAGGACGTCACCGTCGGGCTCGACGTGCATTCCGAACCGCTCGCCCGCCAGATCCCGGGCGCGCGGCTGACCCGCCTTGCCGGGGTCGGACACATGCCGCACCACGCCGACCCGGTGGAGATCCTCGCCGCGGTGGACCGCGCGGCGGCCCGCGCCGGATTGCGCTGACCCGCCCTGCCCGCCATGATCTCAGAGGAGGAGAGAAGACCATGCCCCTGACCCTGCCTTTCGACGGCGCGATCACCCGCTTCTACGAGAACGACGCGCCGGAGGAGGTCCGCGCCGCCATCGCGGGCGCCGAGAAGAACGATATCATCGATCCGGACTACCCCTACGACGGCCGGATGGAGAAGAAGCGCTACAAGCGTGAGCTCGACGCGCTGCAGATCGAACTGGCCAAGCTCCAGTCCTGGGCGCAGGCCACGGGCGCCCGCGCGGCAGTGGTTTTCGAGGGCCGTGACGCGGCCGGAAAAGGCGGCACGATCAAGCGCGTCCGGGAAAATCTCAATCCGCGCGTGGCGCGCCTCGTGGCGCTGCCCAAGCCCTCCGACCGCGAGGCCACGCAATGGTATTTCCAGCGCTACGTGCCCCATCTGCCCGCCGCAGGCGAGATCGTGCTCTTCGACCGGTCCTGGTACAATCGCGGCGTCGTCGAGAAGGTCATGGGCTTCTGCACCGATGCCGAGCGCGAGACCTTCTTCCGTCAGGTGCTGGACTTCGAGGCGCTTCTCGTCGAGGAAGGCGTCGTGCTCGTGAAGATCTGGCTCACCGTCGGGCGGGCCGAGCAGCTTCGCCGCTTCCTCGCCCGGGAGGCCGACCCGCTCAAGCACTGGAAGCTCTCGCGCGTAGACGTCGAGGGACTCGCGCTCTGGGACGACTACACCGCGGCCATCGCCGAGACGCTGACCCGCTCGCACTCCGACATCGCGCCCTGGACCGTGATCCGCTCGGACGACAAGCGCCGCGCGCGGCTCGAGGCGATCCGGGCCGTGCTCGAGCGGCTGGACTACACCAGCCGCGACCCGGACGCGATCGGACCCGGCGATCCGAAGGTCCGCGGCGGCCCGGAGCTCTGGCGTGCCTAAACGCGGCTACCACCACGGCAATCTACGCCAGGCTCTGGTGGACGCCGCG
>CAZPCU010000112.1:0-6594 GCA_964585075.1 uncultured Rhodobacterales bacterium | reverse complement strand
ATCGGGTTCATGATGGCGCCGATGCACCACCCGGCCATGGCCCATGTGGGCCCGGTGCGCGGCGAGCTCGGCACCCGCACGATCTTCAACATCCTCGGGCCGCTCACGAACCCCGCGGGCGTGGCGCGCCAGCTCACCGGGGCCTTCTCGGACAGGCTGCTGCGCCCGATGGCGGAGACGCTGAAGCGGCTCGGCAGCGAGCGGGCCTGGCTCGTGCACGGCGCGGACGGCACCGACGAGATCTCCATCGCGGGGCCGAGCCGGCTCGTCGCGCTCGAGGAGGACGGCGCGATCCGCGAGGCCGAGATCCACCCGGAGGATTTCGGCTTGCCCGCCCACCCCTTCGAGTCGATCCTCGGCGGCACGCCCGAGGAGAACGGCCGCGCCTTCCGCGCGCTTCTCGAGGGCGCGCCGTCGGCCTACCGCGACGCCGTGGTGCTGAACGCCGCCGCGGCGCTTCTCGTGGCGGGGCGCGCGGCCAACGAACGCGAGGGCGTGGAGATCGCCCGAGAAAGCCTCGACAGCGGCGCGGCGCGCGGCAAGGTGGAGGCGCTGGCCCGCATCACCACGGAGGCGACATGAGCGAGAGCATTCTGGAGCGCATCAAGGCCTACAAGCTCGAGGAGATCGAGGCGTGCAAGGCGGCCAAGCCCCTCGCGGAGGTCGAGACGGCGGCGCGGGGCGCGCCCCCGGTGCGCGGCTTCGCCGACGCGCTCCTGCACGCGTCGAAGCAGGGCTACGGGCTCATCGCCGAGATCAAGAAGGCGTCGCCCTCGAAGGGACTCATCCGGGAGAATTTCGACCCGGCCGCGCTCGCCGCCGCCTACGCCGAAGGCGGCGCGACCTGCCTTTCCGTCCTGACCGACGCGCCGAGTTTCCAGGGCTCCAAGGAAGATCTCACCACCGCGCGCGAGGCGTGCAGCCTGCCCATCCTGCGCAAGGACTTCATGTTCGATCCCTACCAGGTGACAGAGGCGCGCGCCCTCGGCGCGGACTGCATCCTGGTGATCATGGCCGCGGTCACCGACGAGGAGGCGCTGGCGCTCGAGGCGGAGGCCGAGCGCTGGAAGATGGACGTGCTGGTGGAGGTGCACGACGCCGAGGAGCTGGAGCGGGCGGCGAAGCTCGCCTCGCGGCTCGTCGGCATCAACAACCGCGATCTCCGCAGCTTCGAGACGACGCTCGACACGACGCGCAAGCTGGTGAAGCGGGTGCCGGCCGACAAGATCATCGTCTCGGAAAGCGGCCTCTCCGAGCCCGACGACCTCGCCGAGCTCGCCCGCTACGGCGCGCGCTGCTTCCTCGTGGGCGAGAGCCTCATGCGCGCCGAGGACGTGGCCGCGGCCACGCGCGAGCTTCTTTCCAAGCCGCTCACCGCGGGCGGGGGCCTCTGATGGCGGGACTCACCCATTTCGACGAAAGCGGTGCGGCGCAGATGGTGGACGTGTCCGAAAAGCCCGCCACCGCCCGCACGGCCACCGCGGCGGCCTGGGTGAAGATGCGCCCGGAAACCCTTGCCATCGTCGAGGAAGGCTCCGCAAGCAAGGGCGACGTCATCGGCGTCGCGCGGCTTGCCGGCATCATGGGCGCGAAGCGCACGGCCGAGCTGATCCCGCTCTGCCACCCGCTGCCCATCTCGAAGGCGACGGTGGAGATCGAGCCGGACCGTGCCCTGCCGGGGCTGCGCATCTCCGCCACGGTGAGGACGACCGGCCCGACCGGCGTCGAGATGGAGGCGCTGACCGCCGCCTCCACCGCCGCGCTCACGGTCTACGACATGCTCAAGGCGGTGGAACGCGGCATGGAGATCGGCGGCCTGCGCGTCACGCTGAAGGACGGCGGGAAGTCGGGCCGCTACGAGGCGCCATGATCACCGTCGAGGAGGCGCTCTCGCGCCTGTTCGCCCTCGTCGAGCCGCTCGGCGCGGAGGAGGTGCCGGTCGAGCGCGCCGCGGGCCGCGTCCTCGCGCGGGACGCCGTCGCGGGCCGCGACCAGCCGCCCTTCCCCGCCTCGGCGATGGACGGCTACGCGGTGGCCGCCGCCGAGGCCGCGCCGGGCGCGCGCTTCCGCGTGGTGGGCGAAGCCGCGGCGGGGCGGCGCTTCGCGGGCAGGGTCGGGCCCGGCGAGGCCGTCCGCATCTTCACCGGGGCGCCCCTGCCGGACGGCGCCGACCGCGTGGTGATCCAGGAGGACACGGCCCGCGAGGGCGAGACGGTCACGCTGCTCGACAGCCTGGGCGAAGGTCCGCATGTCCGCCCGGCCGGCGCCGATTTCCGCGCGGGCGACCGGCTTTCCGCGCCGCGGAGGCTCTCTCCGGCGGACGTGGCGCTTCTCGCGGCCATGAACCTGCCCCGCGTCGCGGTGACCCGCCGGCCCGAGGTGGCGATCCTCTCGACGGGAGACGAACTCGTGCTGCCGGGCGAGGATCCGGGCCCCGAGCAGATCATCGCGTCCAACGCCTACGGGCTGAAGGCGCTTCTCGAGGCGCTGGGCGCGGAGGCGCGGCTCCTGCCCGTGGCCCGCGACACGGCAGCCTCGCTTCGCGCGGGCTTCGAGCTCGCCGAAGGGGCGGATCTCGTGCTGACCGTGGGCGGCGCGTCGGTGGGCGACCACGATCTCGTGGGGCCCGTGGCGGCGGAACTCGGCATGGAGCAGGCGTTCTACAAGGTCGCCATGCGCCCCGGAAAGCCGCTGATGGCGGGGCGCCTCGGCGGCGCGGCGATGATCGGGCTGCCGGGCAACCCCGTCTCGGCCATCGTCTGCGGCCATGTCTTCGTGGCGCCGGTCATCCGGAAGATGCTCGGCCTCGGCGAAGCGCCCGCCCCGCGCCGGCAGGCGCCGCTCGCCCGCGCCGTGGCCGCCAACGGCCCGCGCGAGCATTACGTGCGGGCGCGGCTCACCCCCGAGGGCCTCCAGCCCTTCGACAGCCAGGACAGCGCGCTCCTCTCCGTGCTCGCGGAGGCCGACGCGCTGCTCGTCCGCCCGGTCTCGGACGGCCCCCGCGAAGCCGGCGAGGTGGTGGACTACGTGCCCCTCGCCTGAGCCCCTGTGGCCGCCAAGCGACAGGGGCATTGTGGATAGGCTTGACACAAAACGGGAACATGCGTAGAACATCCGTCAACGACACACGGATGGAGGGCGGTGCATGCTCACCCGCAAGCAACTGGATCTGCTGGAGTTCATCCACGCGCGCCTGCAACGGGACGGCGTGCCGCCCAGCTTCGACGAGATGAAGGAGGCGCTGGACCTGCGCTCCAAGTCCGGGATCCATCGCCTCATCACCGCGCTGGAGGAGCGGGGCTTCATCCGCCGCCTCGCCCATCGCGCCCGCGCCATCGAGATCGTGCGCCTGCCCGACCAGATCGCCCGGCGCACGGGCCCCGCGGGCTTCGTGCCCCGCGTGATCGAGGGCGACCGCGCCGAACCTCCGGCCCGCCCGCCCGAAGCGCGCGACGTCGCCGCCGCCGAGGCGCTGGAGTTGCCGCTCCTCGGCCGGATCGCGGCCGGCACGCCGATCGAGGCCATCGCCGACGAGGCGCCGCAGATCGCCGTGCCCGGCGCCATGCTCTCCGGCAAGGGCCGTCACTACGCGCTCGAGGTCAAGGGCGATTCGATGATCGAGGCCGGCATCAACGACGGCGACGTGGTCATCATCCGCGAGACCGGCGAGGCGCAGAACGGCGACATCGTCGTGGCGCAGGTAGAGGGCTACGAAGCGACGCTCAAGCGCTTCAAGCGCAAGGGCGAGATGATCCTTCTCGAAGCCGCGAATCCCGCCTACGAAACCCGCGTGCTGCCCCAGGGCAGCGTGAAGGTCCAGGGCCGGCTCGTCGGCCTCATCCGTACCTACTGAGGCTGCGCGGCGGCGAGCCGCGCGGGCACTTCCGCCACCGCCGCGGGCGTCCAGAGGCGCCGGCCCTCGCGCACGGTCGCGCTCTCGATACGGTGGCCGCCGCCCTCCTCCGGCCAGAGGGCGAGGCTCCCCGCCCCCGCGAGGCGCGCCGCATCGAGCAGAAGGCAGGGCTGGGGCGGGCCGTCGTAGCGTTCCGTCATCACCACGATCTCGCCCGGCGCGCAGCCCTCGAAATCCGCCGCGCGGCGCTTGCCCCAGACATGGCGAACGGGCCCGCCCTCGGGCCAGCGTGCCACGGCCTCTTCCCGCGCCGCGCCGTCGCCGTCGTTCTCCAGCCAGACCGAGGCGGCGAAGCGCGCGCCCCGCGCCTTGCTGAGGGCGCGTCCCTCCGCCGTCATCACGCCGACGAGCGCGCCGCCATCCGCGACGAGCACCGGCGGCCGCTCCACCCCGGCCCAGAGCGCGAGCGCGGCGACGGCAGGCAGAAGACCGGCCCAGCGGCCCCGCCCCTGCCAGAGCGCGACGAAGAGACCGCCGAGCGCGAGCAGCGGAAGCACGGGCTGCGGCGGCGCCGGCACATATCCCACGGCGCCGGGCATCGCCGCCGCGGTATGGGCGACGCCCAGGATCCAGTCCAGCCCCAGCCCCATGAGCCAGAGCGGCGCCGCCTCGAGGCCGAGCGGCATGACGAGCACCGCCACGACGCCCGCCGGGATCACGAGAAGCCCCATGAGCGGCACTGCGAGCAGGTTCGCGGGCAGCCCGTAGTGGGACATGTGGTTGAAATGCGCCGCGCCGACCGGCGCGGTCGCCGCCCCCGCCACCGCCGAGGAGATCGCCACCGCGAGCACCGGGGCGAGCCAGCGGGGCGCACGCCGGCCGCCGTGATCCCGGAGCGCGCCGAAGACCGCCACGAGCGCCGTTGTGGCCGCGAAGGACATCTGGAAGCCCGGGCCGAGCAGCTGCTCGGGCCTGAGCGCGAGGACGATGAGCGCCGCGAGCGCCACCGAGCGGAGCGAGAGTGCCCGGCGGTCCAGCATCACCGCCACCAGCGCCACCGCCGCCATGATGAAGGCCCTCTCCGTGGCCACGTTGCCGCCCGAAAGGGCGAGGTAGCCCGCCCCGGCGACGAGCGCACCCGCCGCCGCGATCTTCTTGGCGGGCAGGCGCGGGCCGGCCCGCGGCAGCGCGACGATGCCGAGGCGGAGCGTGGCGAAGACGAAGCCCGCCAGAAGCCCCATGTGCAGCCCCGAGATGGCGAGGAGATGGGCGAGGTTCGACTCGCGGAGCGCCCGGAGCGTGGCCTGCCCGATCCCCGAGCGGTCCCCGCTCAGCACCGCGGCGGCGAATCCGCCAGCCTCCCCCGGCAGCGCCGCCTGCACCCTGGCGGAAAGCGCCATCCGCGCACGCCCGAGCGCGGCGGCCGCCTCTCCGCCCGGCGGCGCGAGCGCCAGCACCGGCGTGCGCGTGTAGCCCACCGCGCCGAGGCCCTGGAACCAGGCGTGGCGGCGGAAGTCGAAGCCGCCAGGCTCCACCGGCCCCTGCGGCGGCGAGAGATGGCCGGTGAGGATCACACGCATTCCCGGCTCCGGCGTCACGAAACCCTGCGCGCCGTGCAGCGCCACGCGCACGCGGCCCGGCGTCTCGGCCGGGTCCATCCGTTCCAGCACCACCTCGTCCAGCGTCAGGCGGAGCGCGTCCGAGGCCGAGCGGTCGATCGCGCGCACCCTGCCCTCCACCGCCCCGTAGTAGCGGTAATCGAGCACGGGCGCGGCGACGAGATGGGCACGGAGCCCGGCGGCGCCGAAGCCCGCCGCCGCGAGGGCGAGCGCCCAGGCGAGGGGCGCGAGATGCCAGCCCCAGCGCCCGGCCGTCGCGCCGAGCGCCGCCGCGCCCGCGCCAGCCGCCCAGAACGCCCAGGCGGGCGGCTCGGCCGGCAGGGCGAAGTAGGCGCCGACGCCGAGGGCGAACAGGACCGCCGACCAGGGAAACAGATGCCCCCTCTGGCCGAGAAGCGCCCGGGCCAGCACGCTGTCCTGCCCCATCCTCACCGATCCTCGCCGAACCGTCCGGCGGGGCGACTATCCACCGGGATGGTTAGCGAAGGGTTAAGCGGGGGCAGCCCGCCGCGCGCCTTGTCCTGCCAGGGACGGACCGCTAGACAGGCGCTGCGCGCGCGCCGCCGCCGAGACGACCAAATCCCTTGAGAGAACGCCGAATGACAGACCAGGTGGTCACCCGCTTCGCCCCCTCGCCCACCGGCTTCCTTCATATCGGGGGCGCGCGCACCGCGCTGTTCAACTGGCTTTACGCGCGCGGGCGCGGCGGGCGCTTCCTGCTTCGGATCGAGGACACGGACCGGGCGCGCTCCACGCCGGAGGCGACCCGGGCGATCCACGAAGGGCTCGACTGGCTGAGCCTCGAGCATGACGGCGAGGCGGTGAGCCAGGCCGCGCGCGCCGAGCGCCACGCCGAGGTGGCGCGCCGGATGCTCTCCGAGGGCACCGCCTACAAGTGTTTCGCCACGCAGGAGGAGATCGACGCCTTCCGCGAGGCGGCGCGCGCCGAGGGCCGCTCGACCCTCTACCGCAGCCCCTGGCGCGACGCCGACCCGGCAACGCAGCCGGATGCGCCCTACGTGATCCGCCTCAAGGCGCCGCGCGAGGGGGAGACGGTGATCGAGGATCAGGTGCAAGGGCCCGTCACGGCTCCATCACCGCATTTCTTCTCCTCGGTGAAAC
>CAZPCU010000111.1:0-6650 GCA_964585075.1 uncultured Rhodobacterales bacterium | reverse complement strand
CTACCGCGTGGGCGTGACGCAGACCCAGGTGGAGCTGCGCGAACTCGATCCGGCGACCGGCCGCTACCAGGAGGAGGCCGACTACCTGCTCGGGCAGGACGAGACGCCGCCCGCCGTGGCCGAGGCGAAGGCGGAGGCCGACACGCGCTTCCGCATCGCGCTGGCCGAGGGCGTCACGAGCTGGCAGGTGGCCGAGGCGCTGCGCGGCGTGGAGATCCTCGAAGGCGATATCGAGGTGCCCGCCGAGGGCAGCCTCGCTCCCGACAGTTACGAGGTGGTTCCGGGCGGCACCCGGCAGTCGGTGATCGACCGGATGCAGGAGGCGCAGCAGGTCATCCTCGCCGCGGCCTGGGCGGATCGGCAGCCCGACCTGCCGGTCGAGAGCCCGGAGGAGGCGCTGATCCTCGCCTCGATCATCGAGAAGGAGACCGGCGTGCCGGAGGAGCGCGGGCAGGTGGCGAGCGTCTTCGTCAACCGCCTTCGCGCGGGCATGCGTCTCCAGACCGATCCCACGGTGATCTACGGCATCACCGAGGGGCGCGGGGTGCTGGGCCGGGGGTTGCGGCAGAGCGAGCTTCGCGGCGCAACCCCTTACAATACCTACGTGATAGAGGGGTTGCCGCCGACGCCCATCGCCAATCCGGGCCGCGCGAGCATCGAGGCCGCGCTGAACCCGGAGGAGACGCCCTACATCTTCTTCGTGGCCGACGGCACCGGCGGGCACGCCTTCGCGGAGACGCTCGACGAGCATAACCGCAACGTCGCGCGCTGGCGCGAGATCGAGGCGGAGCGCGCCGCGGAGGAGGACCAGCAGAACCAGTGAGCGGGTGGCGCCCGTCAGGATTTCATTAACGAAACCGCGCGCTTGGCGGGCGAGGCGTTGCGCAACGCCGTTGACTTTGCGACCGTGATCGCCTATAGGTTGTGCCACGCTGGAGGCAGTTCGGGCGGCCCGGGGAAAATCCCCCGCGGCCGCCCTTTTCGCGTCTCCGGCGGCACGTTCCCAGGAAAGGCCGATCACCGACATGATCCTGACCACCGAGGCAGAGGACTCCTCGCTTCTGGACGAGGAGATCGCCAGCATCGCCCGCCAGCTGCGCGAGATGCGCCATGATCTCGAGGACTTCCAGGCGAGCCTCGCCGCGGGCGACCTCGAGGAGGCGCGCGAGGCCGGAAAGGCGGTCTCGTCGATCAAGCAGTGGATTCGGCTCGCCATCGAAGCGGAGATGCTCCTTGCGACACGACGACGGAACCGCGCCGGCATCGCCCGCGGCGGATACGCGCTCGACCTCGACGCCGCCCGCCGCGAAATCGCCGCTCGACTGGATCGCCTGCGCCGGGCGGGATGCCCGGAGGGCGTTTCTTGACGGGCTGAGCGACGGCGAGCTGCTGGCGCTGCCCTATCTCTTCGAGTTCTGGGCCATTGGCCACCAGCTTCCCCCGGGGGGCGACTGGCACGCCTGGGTGGTGCTGGGCGGGCGCGGCGCGGGCAAGACGAGGGCGGGCGCGGAATGGGTGCGCGCCCAGGTGGAGGGGCCGCGCCCGCTGGACGCCGGCCGGGCGCGGCGCGTGGCTCTCGTGGGAGAGACCTACGACCAGGCGCGCGACGTGATGGTCTTCGGCGAGAGCGGCGTGCTCGCCTGCTCGCCGCCCGACCGGCGTCCGGAGTGGCAGGCCACCAAGCGCCGCCTCGTCTGGCCCAACGGGGCCGAGGCGCAGGTCTATTCCGCCTCCGATCCGGAAGCCTTGCGCGGCCCGCAGTTCGACGCGGCCTGGGCCGACGAGCTGGCCAAGTGGCCGCGCGCCGAGGCGGCCTGGGACATGCTGCAATTCGCCCTTCGCCTCGGAGACGACCCCCGGCAATGCGTGACGACGACGCCGCGCAACGTCACCGTGCTGAAGCGGCTGCTCGCCGCGCCCACCACCGTCGTCACCCGCGCGGCCACCGAGGCCAACCGCGCCAACCTCGCCGAGAGCTTCCTCGCCGAGGTGCGCGCGCGCTACGCCGGAACCCGGCTCGGCCGGCAGGAGCTCGACGGCGTGCTTCTGGAAGATGCCGAGGGCGCGCTCTGGACCTCGGCGGCGCTCGCCGGGCTTCAGATCGACGCGGCGCCCGAGCTCGACCGGATCGTGGTGGCGGTGGACCCGCCGGCCACGGATCATGCGTCCAGCGACGCCTGCGGGATCGTGGTGGCCGGCGCCTCGACGCAGGGCGAGGTGGCCGAATGGCGCGCCGTGGTGCTCGAGGACGCGAGCGTCGAGGCCGCGGGCCCCTCGGCCTGGGCCGAGGCGGCGGTGGCCGCCATGGAACGCTGGGGCGCGGACCGGCTGGTGGCCGAGGTGAACCAGGGCGGCGCTATGGTGGAGGCGGTGATCCGGCAGGTGGACCCACTGGTGCCGATCCGGACCGTGCACGCCACGCGCGGCAAGATCGTCCGGGCAGAGCCCGTGGCCGCGCTCTACGAGCAGGGACGGGTCCGCCACCTGCGCGGGCTCGCCGCGCTCGAGGACGAGATGTGCCGGATGACGGCGCGCGGATACGAGGGGCCGGGGAGCCCGGACCGCGTCGATGCGCTGGTCTGGGCGCTGCACGAACTGATGATCCTGCCCGCCGCGCGCTGGCGGCGGCCCAGGATGCGGGGGCTCTGACGGCGCGCCCCGTTGCGCGGCCGCGCCGAGCACCGCGCGCTCCGCTCCCGCGCGGTTAACCCGGGTCGCGTTATCCCACCGCCAACGCCGCGGGGCGCGGACAAGGCGCCCCCACCGCCGAGGATCGAGGAGCCGCAGCCCATGGTCTTTCCCTTCCGCCGCGCCGAGAAACGCGCCCCCGAGCAGAAAGCCTCCGCCGCCGGGCCGGTGCTCGCCTGGGCGAGCGCGGGCCGCGTGGCCTGGAGCCCGCGCGACACCGCGGCGCTCACCCGCACGGGCTTCGCGGGGAATCCTGTGGGGTTTCGCGCGGCCAAGCTCATCGCCGAGGCGGCGGCGGCGCTGCCCCTGATCCTCCAGGATCGCGCGCGGCGCTACGAGACGCACCCTCTGCTCGCACTTCTCGCGCGTCCGAACCCGGCGCAGGGGCGCGCCGAACTGCTCGAGGCGCTCTACGGCCAGCTTCTTCTCACCGGCAACGCCTATCTCGAGGCGGTGACGGCGGGTGCGGGCTGGCCGGTGGAGCTGCATGTCCTGCGCTCGGACCGGGTGAGCCTCGTGCCGGGTCCGGACGGCTGGCCCGCCGCCTACGACTACCAGGTGGGCGGGCGGAAGCACCGCTTCCACATGGGCGAGCCGCCCGCGCCGATCTGCCACGTCAGGAACTTCCACCCGCAGGACGACCATTACGGGCTCTCGCCGCTGCAACCCGCCGCGCAGGCGATCGACGTGCACAACGCCGCCTCGCGCTGGTCGAAGGCGCTCCTCGACAATGCCGCGCGGCCTTCGGGCGCGATCGTCTACACGGGTGCGGACGGGTCCGGCGGGCTCGCCCCCGAGCAGTACGACCGGCTGGTGGCGGAGATGGAGGGCTATCACCAGGGCGCGCGCAACGCCGGGCGGCCGATGCTGCTCGAAGGCGGGCTCGACTGGAAGCCGATGGGCTTCTCGCCCTCGGACATGGAGTTCCAGAAGACGAAGGAGGCCGCCGCGCGGGAGATCGCGCTCGCCTTCGGCGTGCCGCCGATGCTGCTCGGCATCCCCGGAGACGCCACTTACGCCAACTACCAGGAGGCCAACCGCGCCTTCTACCGCCTGACGGTCCTGCCGCTCGCCCAGCGGGTCGCGGCCAAGATCGGCGACTGGCTCTCGGGGTTCGGAGACGCGGCGCTGGAGCTCTTCCCCGACCTCGACCAGGTGCCCGCCCTCGCCGCCGAGCGCGACGCCCAGTGGCGGCGGGTGGCGGCGGCGGGCTTCCTGACGGACGCCGAGAAGCGGCGGCTTCTCGGGCTGCCGGCGGCGCCGGACGGGGCGATGGATGAGTGAACGCGCGCGCTACGGCTTCGAGCCCTTCGACTGCGCCCCCGCGCTCCGGATCCAGGCGCACGAGGCGATGGTGCGGCTTCAGTTCGAGACGCTGGAGGAGCGTCTGGCGCGGATCGAACGGATGGTGGAGCGGCTGGAGCGGCGGCTCTGGCTCACCGTCTACGGGATCGTGGGGATGATCCTCGCGCAGGCGGCGCAATCGCTGATGCAGGGCGCGGGCTGAGCGCGCGGAGAGGCCAGGAAAGGGACGGGGCGATGGAGATGGAGACGGGGCTCGAGCGGAAGTTCTGCCGCGCGGACGGCGCGCTTTCTCTGGGCGAGGGCGCGGAGATCGCGGGCTACGCGAGCCTGTTCGGCGCCGGGGATGCGGGCGGCGACGTGGTGGCCCGGGGGGCCTTCGCGGCCTCGCTCGCGCGCCTCGATGCCCGCGGCGGGCGCGTGCGGATGCTCTGGCAGCACGACCCGCGGGAGCCCATCGGCGTCTGGGACGAGGTACGCGAGGACGCCAGGGGCCTGCGGGTGCGCGGCCGGCTTCTCGAGGCGGTGGCGCGTGGCCGGGAGGCGGCGGCGCTGGTGGCGGCCGGCGCGATCGAGGGCCTCTCGATCGGCTACCGCGTGAAGCGCGCCCACCGCGACGCCGAGGGCCGCCGCGTGCTCGACGAGATCGAGCTCTGGGAGGTGTCGATCGTGACCTTCCCGATGCTCTCCGCCGCCCGCGTGGCGGCGAAGGAGGACGCGGGCGCCGCGGCGCTCCGCGAGATGGCGGCGGCCTTCGAGGCTGCGCGCCGTGGCCTGGCGGGCGGCTGATCCCGCCGTGAGAAGGCGCCGCCCCGGCGGCCGAGAAAAGGGGAACCGGATGGAGACGCAAGACGACGCGCCGGGCGGGCAGATCGCGCCGGTCGCCGAGGTGAAGCGCGCGGTGGCGGGTTTCACGAAGGATTTCAGGGAATTCCGTGACGGAATTCACCAGAGGCTTCAGCAGCAGGAAGAACGGATCGACATGCTAGACCGCAAGACCACCTTCGCCGCAGCGGCGACGACGACGACAGCGCGCCCCGCGCTTTCCCGCGCGGATCACCCCGACGCCCCGCACCGCAAGGCCTTCGCGGCCTACCTGCGCACGGGCGACGACGACCAGCTCCGCGGGCTCGAGCTCGAGGGCAAGGCCATGTCCACCGCGTTGGCGGGCGACGGGGGCTATCTCGTCGATCCCGAGACGGCGGCCGCGATCCGCTCCGTCCTGGGGGGCGCCGGGTCGATCCGCCGCATCGCCAATGTCGTGGACGTCGAGGCGGGCGCCTACGACGTGCTGATCGACACCAGCGAGGCGGGTGCGGGCTGGGCCACCGAGGCAGGCCCGCAGGCCGAGACCGGCACGCCCACGATCGACCGCATCTCGATCCCTCTCCACGAGCTTTCGGCGCTGCCGAAATGTAGCCAGCGGCTCCTGGACGACGCGGCCTTCGACATCGAGGGCTGGCTCGCCGGGCGCATCGCCGAGAAGTTCGCCCGCGCCGAGGCCGCGGCCTTCGTCTCCGGCGACGGCTCGGACAAGCCCACGGGCTTCCTGACGCACCCGGCCGTGCCGAACGAGAGCTGGGCGTGGGAGAGCCTCGGCTACGTGCCCACCGGCGCGGACGGCGCCTTCGCGGGCGCGGAGGCGCTGGTGGATCTCGTCTACGCGCTGGGCGCGCCCTACCGCGCCAACGCGAGCTTCGTGATGAACTCCAGGACCGCCGGCGCGGTGCGCAAGCTCAAGGACAGCGACGGGCGTTTCCTCTGGTCGGACGGCCTCGCCGCCGGTGAGCCTGCGCGGCTTCTGGGCTACCCCGTGCTGATCGCCGAGGACATGCCCGACATCGCGAGCGGCTCGGACTCCATCGCCTTCGGCGACTTCCGCGCGGGCTACACCGTGGCCGAGCGGCCCGACCTGCGGGTGCTCCGCGACCCGTTCAGCGCCAAGCCGCATGTCCTCTTCTACGCCACGAAGCGCGTGGGCGGCGACGTGACCGATTTCGCCGCCATCAAGCTCCTGCGCTTCGCCGCGTCCTGACGCGAAGAGACGGGGGCCTGACCGGCCCCGGCGGCGCCGATGCGCGCGCGGCCGGGGCCGGGGACCAGTCGGAGAGGTTGGATGATGCTGATCGATGAAGCCGGCGTGCCGGACGGCGCGCTTCCGGTGGCGGAGTTCACGGCCCACCTGCGGCTCGGCACGGGCTTTGCGGCCGAGAGCCTCCAGGAGCCGGTGCTCCGGAGCTTCCTGCGCGCGGCGATCACGGCGATCGAGGCGCGCACGGGCAAGGCGCTGATCCGCCGCGTCTTCGCGCTGTCGGTCGAGGGCTGGGCGGCGCCGGACGCGCATCCCCTGCCCGTGGCGCCGGTGGTGGCGCTCGTCTCGCTGGTCCTGCGCGACCGCGCGGGCGCGGAGACGGCGCTCGGCCTCGACGGGGTCTGGCTGTCCGAGGACGCCCACCGCCCGGTGCTGCGTGCCGCGGCCACGGCGTTGCCCGCGATCCCCGAGGCGCAGCGCGCCGTGCTGCGCTTCGAGGCGGGCTACGCGGCGGCCTGGGCCGGGCTGCCGGCCGATCTCGGGCAGGCGGTGCTTCTGCTCGCGGCGCATTACTACGAGTACCGCGACGCGACCTCGCTCGGGGGCGGCTGCATGCCCTTCGGCGTCA
>CAZPCU010000110.1:0-6686 GCA_964585075.1 uncultured Rhodobacterales bacterium | reverse complement strand
GCTCGCGCGATTCGCCGTGCGGCGCATGGAGCTCGGCGGGCGGGTGGGCGCCCATGACGGCGAGCTCGCCCGGACGGCGCCGCTTCTCGCGGTGCTCGGGACCACGGGCGACGAGGAGGCGGACTGGCTGGCGGCGGGCCAGGCGCTGGAACGCGTGCTTCTCGCCGCCGCGGGGGCAGGGCTTCAGGCGTCCTACCTGAACCAGCCGGTGCAGGTGGCGGAGCTGCGCCGCAAGCTGGCCTCGCTCTGCCGCCCCGAGGGCGCGCCGCAGACCGTGCTACGGCTGGGCTATCCCACGAGCGACGCGCCCGAGGCGCCGCGCCGGCCGCTTCCGGAGGTCTTCGCGCGCTGAGCGGGGCGGGTCGAGTCACCCGCCGGCCACGACCTCCGCGGCGGCGTCGAGCGCGCCGCGGCCGAACGGGATGCCGAGCGCGCGCATCCCCGCCTCGACGCTGCCCAGAAGGCCGAGGATCATGTGGGCGTTGACGTGCCCCATGTGGCCGAAGCGGAAGAAGCCGTGCCATTCCGGGCTGCCGGGTTCGGCCATGCCGAGGCCGATGCCGAGCGTCACGCCCGCCTCGCGCGCCACCCAGTCGCGCAGGCGCGTGCCGTTGGGCGCGCCGATGCGGAGCGCGGTGACGGCGTGGCTGCGGAGCGCCGGATCGGCCACGTTGAGCTGGAGCGGGCCGTCCGCTCCCCAACGCTCGCAGGCGGCCCAGATCGCGCGGGCGAGGGTGGCGTGGCGCGCCCAGATGGCGTCCATCCCCTCCGCGCCGATCATGTCGAGCGCCGCGCGCAGCCCGTAGAGGTGATGGGTGGGCGCGGTGCCGCCGAAATACTGGTAGAACATCGCGGGCTCGGCGCGCGGCGCCCAGTCCCAGTAGCGGCTCACGACGGGCAGGGCCGCCCGCGCCGCCGCGGCCTTGTCCGAGAAGAAGACGAAGCCGAGGCCGGGCGGCACCATCAGGCCCTTCTGGCTGGCCGCGACGGTCACGTCCACGCCCCACGCATCCATCTCGAAGGGGTCGCAGGCGAGCGAGGCGATGCAGTCGGCCATGAGGAGCGCGGGATGGCCCGCCTCGTCGATGGCGGCGCGCAGCGCGGCGATGTCGTTCCGGATCGAGGTGGAGGTGTCCACATGGGTGGCGAGCACCGCCTTGATCGCGTGGCCGCGGTCCGCCGCGAGCGTCTCGGCGAGGCGCGCGGCGTCCACCGCCGCGCGCTTGCCGTGATCGAGCACCTCCGCCTCGATTCCGAGGCCGCGGGCGATTTCCGCCCAGCCATGGCCGAAGCGTCCCGTGGCGGGCACGAGCACCCGCTCTCCGGGCGCCACGGTATTGGCGAGCGCGGCCTCCCAGGCGCCGTGGCCGTTGGCGATGTACATCGCGACATGGCCCGAACTGCGGGCCACCCCGCGCAGATCGGAAACGAGCCCGGCCACCATCTCCACCAGTTCGCCCTCGTAGATGTTGGGCGCGGCGCGGTGCATGGCGCGCAGCACCTCGTCGGGCATCACGGACGGGCCGGGAATGGCCAGGTAGGGGCGACCGTTGGCGAGCGGCATTGGGCGTCTCCGGGAAGGCCCGCGGGCGCGGGCAGGGGGACCTTATCCGCGCGCGCAGCGGCGTCAATGCCGCGCGCCGCCGCGCCGCCGCGCTTGCTTCGCTTCCCCGCAGCCACTAAATCGCGCCGGACGAACGAGGGGCGCGGGATGATCGGCAAGTTCCTGACATGGGTGGACGAGCGGGAGCGGCAGTGGCGCCGCTCCTTCGGGCGCGACCTCGCAACCGCCGAGGGCCGCCGCGCCGCGGTGCTGCACTACCACCTGTTCGACCACGCCTTCCTGCGCGTCTTCTGGACGAACTTCGCCGAGATCGCGCCCGGGGTATACCGCTCGAACCAGCCCACCCACGCGCGCTTCCGCAAGTATCGCGACATGGGGATCCGCACCGTCATCAACCTGCGCGGCACCAGCGACGACGCCTCCTATCTGTTCGAGAAGGAAAGCTGCGAGGCGCTGGGCCTCACGCTGGTGAGCACGCGCACATGGGCGCGCAAGCCCGCGCCGCGGGAGAACCTGCTCTCGATGATCGAGGCGATGCGCCGGGCGGAGGGCCCGTTCCTCTTCCACTGCAAGTCCGGCGCGGACCGGGCTGGCTTCGCCGCGGCGACCTATCTCATGGTCTTCCACGGCGCACCCGTCGCGGAGGCGAAGAAGCAGCTCTCCTGGCGCTACATGCACCTGAAATCCACGGCGACGGGGGTGCAGGACTTCATCCTCGACATCTACGAGGCGCGGCTCGCGCGCGGGGCCATCCCCTTCGAGGAGTGGATCGCCCGCGAATACGATGACAAGGCGATCCGCGCGGCCTTCGAGGGGCGCCGGCCCGCGGCCGAGCTCGCATGAGCGAGACCGCGTCGGAGCAGGCCCCGGGCCTCATCGGCTGGCTCTGGCGCAGCTACCTGAAGCGCCACACCCCGCTTCTCGGCCTCGCGCTTCTCTTCATGGCCCTCGAAGGCGCGATGCTCGGCCTCCTGAGCTGGATGATGAAGCCCATGTTCGACCGGGTGTTCGTGGGCGGCGAGGGACAGGCGATCGGCTGGGTCGCGCTGGCCTTCCTCGCCATCTTCGCCACCCGCGCCGCGGCGAGCGTGATCCAGAAGGTCCTGATGACCCGGCTCTCCGAGGTGACGGCGGCGGAGATCCGGCAGGACCTCGTGGCCAACCTCATGCGGCTCGACAGCGCGTTCCACCAGGCGCATTCGCCGGGCTACCTGATGCAGCGCGTCGAGGGCGACGTGGGCGCCATCAACCGGGTCTGGCGCACGATCCTGACGGGGCTCGGGCGCGACGGCGTGGCGGTCGTGTCGCTCATGGCGGTGGCGATCTCGGTGGACTGGCGCTGGACGCTGATCGCGCTTCTCGGCGCGCCGGTGGTGCTGGCGCCGTCCGTGGCGCTGCAGCGCTTCGTGCGCCGCAACGCGCGCTCGGCGCGGGACGTGGCGGCGCGGCTTTCCACGCGGCTGAACGAGATCTTCCACGGCATCCAGCCCGTCAAGCTCAACCGCCTGGAGGACTACCAGGCCGAGAGCTACGGCCGGCTCACGCGGGACCGCGTCAGGCTCGCGACGCGCACCGCGGCCGGGCAGGCGATGATCCCGGGGCTCATCGACCTGATGGCCGGGCTGGGCTTCATGGGCGTGCTCTTCTTCGGCGGCCGCGAGATCGTGGCGGGCGAGAAGACGGTGGGCGACTTCATGGCCTTCTTCACCGCGATCGGGCTCGCCTTCGAGCCGGTGCGGCGGCTGGGCGAGATCAGCGGCGTCTGGCAGATCGCCGCGGCGAGCATCGAGCGCGTGCGCGAGCTTCTCGTCGCGGAGCCCTCGCTCCGCGCCCCGGCCGAGCCCGTGCCTGCCCCCGCGGGCGTGCCCGAGATCGCGCTTCGGGACGTGCATCTCGCCTTCGGCGACGCGGCGGCGCTGCGCGGCTGCAGCTTCACGGCCGAGGCGGGCCGGACGACGGCGCTGGTGGGCCCATCGGGCGCGGGGAAGTCCTCCGTCTTCAACCTGATCACGCGCCTCGTCGATCCGCAGTCGGGCGCGGTGACGGTGGGCGGCGTGCCGGTGGACCGGATCGCGCTCGACGACCTGCGCGGCCTCTTCTCCGTGGTGAGCCAGGAGGCGCTTCTCTTCGACGACACGCTGCGCGAGAATATCCTTCTCGGGCGCGAGGATGTTGACGACGCGCGGCTCGCCGCGGTGCTCGACGCCGCCCATGTGAGCGACTTCCTGCCCCGCCTCGCGGACGGGCTCGACACGCAGGTGGGGCCGCGGGGCTCGAACCTCTCCGGCGGGCAGCGCCAGCGGGTGGCCATCGCGCGCGCGCTCCTGCGCGACACGCCCGTGCTTCTGCTCGACGAGGCCACCTCGGCGCTCGACACCGCCTCCGAACAGGCGGTGCAGACGGCGCTCGAGAGCCTGAGCGCCGGGCGCACCACGCTCGTCATCGCGCACCGGCTCTCCACGGTGCGGGGCGCGGACAGGATCGTGGTGATGGACCAGGGCCGCGTGGTGGACGAGGGCAGCCACGAGGAGCTTCTGGCGCATGGCGGCGCCTATGCCGAGCTCTACCGCATGCAGTTCGACGACGAGGGCGCCTGACGGCCTGGACGGTCCGGGCTCAGGCCGTCTCCCGCGCCTCGGCCAGCGCGCCGGGCAGCGCCTCGGCGAGCGCGGCCATGTCGGCCTCCGTTCCCGTGCCGATGCGGATGCAGCGGTCCAGCGGCGCGACGCCGGGCATCCGGACGAAGATCCCCCGTGCAAGAAGCGCGTTCAGAACCGCGCGGGCGCGCGCGCCGTCGCCGCCGCAGTCCACCGCGACGAAATTGGTGGCCGAGGGCAGGGACGCGAGGCCGTTCGCCCGAGCGATCCGCGCGATCTCCTCGCGGCTCTTCGCGGCCTCGGAGACGACATGGGCGAGCCAGCCCTGGTCGCGGAGCGCGGCGAGCGCCCCGGCCTGCGCGGCCCGGTTCATCCCGAAATGGTTGCGGATCTTGTCGAAGGCCGAGATGAGCGGGGCTGCGGCGAGCGCGTAGCCCACGCGCGCGCCGGCCATGCCGTAGGCCTTGGAGAAGGTGCGCATCCGGATCACCCGCGGGTCCTCCGCGGCCACCCGCGCCGCGGTGCCCTCCGGCGCGTAGTCGATGTAGGCTTCGTCGAGCACCATGAGCGTGCCCTCGGGCAGCGCCTCGATCATCGATTCCACCGCGTCGGCGCCATGCCAGCTGCCCATCGGGTTGTCGGGGTTGGAGAGGTAGACGAGCTTCGCGTCCACCTCCGACGCCCGGGCGAGCAGCGCCTCCGTGTCCTCGCGGTCGTCGCGGTAGGGCACCTTGTGGAGCGTCCCGCCATGGCCCGCGACGTGGTAGTTGAAGGTGGGGTAGGCGCCGTCCGACGTCACCACGGTGTCGCCGGGCGCCACCGTGAGCCGGACCAGGTAGCCGAGAAGCCCGTCGATCCCCTCTCCGACGATGACGTTTCCGGGGGCCACGCCGTGATGGGCGGCGAGGGCCTCGCGGAGGTCATTGCTCGCGCTGTCGCCGTATTTCCAGATCTCGGCGGCCGCCGCGCACATCGCCTCCACCGCCTCGGGCGAGGGGCCGAAGACGCTTTCGTTGGCGCCGAGGCGCGCGCGGAACGGCGCGCCGCGCTCGCGTTCCTGCGTCTCGGGGCCGACGAAGGGCACCGTGGAGGGCAGGGAGGCGACGATGGGGGTCAGGCGGGGCGTTGTCATGGCGGCGACCATAGACGCCCGCGGCGACGCTGGGCAAGCGCGCCTGCCGCGGCGTCCGGTCTGGATATTCGGCCCGTGCCTCATCAGGATGGAACGGCACCGCAAGGAGGGAGAGGGCCATGGCGCGCGTCGAGGTGGAGTTCGAGGATCACGTCGCGCGGGTGACGCTGAACAGGCCCGAGAAGCTCAACGCGGTCGATCCGGCGCTCCTCGACGGGTTGCTCGAGGCCGCGCGGCGCGTCACCCGCGAGGGTGTGCGCGCCGTGGTGTTGTCTGGCGCGGGGCGCGCCTTCTGCGCCGGGCTCGATCTCGCCAGCTTCGCCGGGCTCGCCCAGGGCGATCCGGCCGAGCTCGTCATGCCGCGCACCCATGGCGACGCGAACGACTACCAGCAGGCCGCGCTCGCCTGGCACCGGATGGAGGTTCCGGTGATCGCGGCGCTGCACGGCCAGGTGTTCGGCGCGGGATTCCAGATCGCGGCGGGCGCCGATATCCGCGTGGCCGCGCCGGATGCGCAACTCGCGGTCATGGAGGTGAAGTGGGGCCTCGTCCCCGACATGGGCGGCATGGTGCTGCTGCCGCGGCTTCTGCGCGCCGACGTGCTGCGCCGGCTCACCTACACCGCCGAGCCCGTCGCGGCGCCGCAGGCCGAACGCTGGGGGCTCGTCACCGAAATCGCGGAGGATCCCGAGGCCCGCGCGCTGGAACTCGCCCGCGCCATCGCCGCGCGCAGCCCCGCGGCGGTGCGGGCGGCCAAGCGGCTCGTCGTGGCGGCTGAGCGGGCCACGTCGGAGGCCGAGGTGCTGCTCGCCGAATCGCGCGAGCAGGCGGCGCTCATCGGCGGGGCCGAGAACATGGAGGCGATCGCCGCCAACCTGCAGGGCCGCGCGCCCCGTTTCGGCTGAACGGGCCGGGGGTGGGCGGAGGCCCGCCCATGCGCCGTGCCGCGGCTTTGCAGCCGCGCCGAACCGGGCTAAGGCTCGGCGCGGACCGGACGGGAGGCACGACCCCATGACCACGCATTCGCGCCGCGCCGCGCTCGCCCTTCTCTGCGCCCTGCCCGTGGCGGCCTGCGGGGCCGGGCGGCGCGAGATGCCCGAGGAGATCGCCACACGGAACGCGCCGAGGCCGCCGCTCTACCCCGGCGAGACGCCCGAGATGCGGCGGTTGATCGAGACCTACGCCGAGGTCCACGAGATCCCGCCGGAACTGCTGCACCGGGTGATCCAGCGCGAGAGCGACTACAACCCGCGCGCCTTCAACGGGGCCGGGCCCTATTACGGGCTCATGCAGATCCTGCCCGCCACGGCGCGGAGCATGGGCTTTTCCGGCCCCTCCGAACGCCTCTTCGACGCCGAGACCAATCTCGAATATGCCGGCCGCTACCTGCGCG
>CAZPCU010000109.1:6398-6689 GCA_964585075.1 uncultured Rhodobacterales bacterium | reverse complement strand
CCTCGACCTCGCGCGCCACAGCATCCATCGTCATGACGGCCTCCACCGGGTACTGGCCCGCGGCGCTCTCGGCCGAGAGCATGATGGCGTCGGCGCCCTCGTAGATGGCGGTGGCGACGTCCGAGACCTCGGCGCGCGTGGGCATCGGGCTCTCGATCATGCTCTCTAGCATCTGCGTGGCCACGATGACCGGCTTCGCCGCCGCCCGGCATTTCCGCACCAGCCGCTTCTGGATGGGCGGCACGTTCTGCACCGGCAGTTCCACCCCGAGATCGCCGCGCGCCACCATGA
>CAZPCU010000109.1:0-6388 GCA_964585075.1 uncultured Rhodobacterales bacterium | reverse complement strand
TCCCGTCCGAGACGGCGTGGATGTCGTCGAAGCGCCGCACCGCCGCGGGCTTCTCGATCTTCGAGAGCACCGCGGCGCGCCCGTCCACCAGTTCACGCGCCTCCGCCACGTCCTCAGGGCGCTGGACGAAGGAGAGCGCCAGCCAGTCCACGCCGAGCGCGCAGACGAATTCGAGATCGGCGCGGTCCTTGTCGGAAAGCGCGGCGAGGGGAAGCAGCACGTCGGGCACGTTGACGCCCTTGCGGTTGGAGACCGTGCCGCTGGTGATCACCGTGCAGTCGGCGAAATCCGCGCCGCAATCATCGACCCGGAGGCGCACCTTGCCGTCATCCACGAGAAGCCGCGCGCCGGGTTCCAGCGCCGCGAAGATCTCGGGGTGCGGCAGGCGCACGCGCGCGGCGTCGCCCTCGGCCTCGTCGAGATCGAGGCGGAAGCGCGCGCCCTCGGCGAGCTCCACCGCGCCGTCGGCGAAGGTGCCGACCCGAAGCTTCGGCCCCTGGAGATCGGCAAGGATGCCGATCGGGCGCTCGAGTTCCTTCTCGACCTGCCGGATGATCCGGTGGCGCGCGGCGATCTCGTCATGGGTTCCGTGGCTCATGTTGAGGCGGAACACGTCGGCGCCGGCCTCGTGCAGCGCGCGGATGCGTTCGTGGTCGCTCGAGGACGGGCCGAGCGTGGCGACGATCTTGACGTTGCGCAGGCGTCTCATGGGGCTCCCCTCTGACGGGCCGGGCCGGCCCCGTCGCGCGCATCATGGGCATTTCCCTTCCCCCCGCAACTGGCCTATGGAATGGCCCCGCGAGGTGACGCGGAAATGACATACCACCCTTTCCATCTGCACGGCGCGGCGCGCGAGAGCCGCTGGCTGGTGACCTGCGATCACGCGGCGAACACGGTGCCCGAGAGCGTGAACGGCGGCAGCCTCGGCCTGCCCGCCGGGGAGATGGCGCGCCACATCGCCTACGATCCCGGCGCGGCGGGCCTGTCGCTCGCCCTGGCCGACGCGCTCGGCGCCCCGGCGATCCTGTCGAACTTCTCGCGCCTGGTGATCGACCCGAACCGGGGCGAGGACGACCCGACGCTCGTCATGAAGCTCTACGACGGCACGATCATCCCGGCGAATCGCCACGCCGACGCCGCCGAGGTGGAGCGCCGGCTCGAGCTCTTCCACAGGCCCTACCACGCGGCGCTGGCCGAGCTCGCCGCGCGGCGGCCCGACACGGTGATCGTGGCGATCCACTCCTACACGCGCCAGCTGCGCGGGCGTCCGCCGCGGCCCTGGCATGTCGGAATCCTGCACGGGCATGACAGGCGTCTCGCCGATCCCCTGATCGCGCGGCTGATGGCCGAGCCCGATCTCTGCGTCGGACGCAACCAGCCCTATGGCGGGCATCTGCCGGGGGATTCCATCGCGCGCCACGCCCTCGCGGAGGGCCGGCTCAACGTTCTGATCGAGCTTCGGAACGACGTCATCCGCACCGAGGCGGAGCAGCGGGATTGGGCCGCCCGGCTCGCGCCCATGCTTGACGCGGCGCTTGCCGAAGCCCAGCTTCCGGCGTGACCCAGGAGGACGCCATGGACGACCAGACCCGCACCGAACTCGAGGCCGCCGCCTTCCGCCGGCTTCGCCAGCACCTGATGGAGGACCGGCCCGACGTTCAGAACATCGACCTGATGAACCTCGCCGGGTTCTGCCGGAACTGCCTGTCGCGCTGGTACCAGGAGGCCGCGGCGGAACGCGGCATCGGGATGGGCAAGGAAGAGGCGCGCGAGATCTTCTACGGCATGCCCTACGCCGACTGGAAGGCGCATAGCCAGACCGAGGCGAGCGCCGAGCAGAAGGCCGCCTTCGAGAAGAGCTTCGCCGAGAACGTGGGCGACAAGGGCTGAGCCGGGGCCAGGGCCCGCACGCGGCGGAATCGTGACGGGCAGGCGGTGGCGCACCTCCCGTTTCAGACCGCCGCCTTCCGGCTCTCCTCGAGGTAGATCTCGCGAAGCCGGCGGGACACGGGGCCGGGCCTGCCGCCCCCGATCACCGCGTCGTCGATCTGCACGACCGGCATGACGAAGGCGGAAGCCGAGGTCACGAAGGCCTCGTCGGCCGATTTGGCCTCGTCGAGGGTGAAGCCGCGCTCCTCCACCTCCATCTGCGCCTCGCGGGCGAAGCGCAGCACGGCGGCACGGGTGATGCCGTGGAGGATCTCGTTGCCGAGATGGCGGGTGACGATCCGGCCGCCCGTGACGATGTAGGCGTTGTTCGAGGTGCCCTCGGTCACCTTGCCGTCCTCCACCATCCAGGCGTCGTCGGCGCCCTCGGCCTTGGCCATCATCTTGCCCATCGAGGGGTAGAGAAGCTGCACCGTCTTGATGTCGCGCCGGCCCCAGCGGATGTCGTCGATCGAGATCACCCGGATCCCCCTCTCGGCCTGCGGGCTCGCGGCGAGGCCGGGCTTCGACTGGGTGAAGAGCACCACGGTGGGTTTCGTCTCCTCCGGGTCGGGGAACACGAAGTCGCGGTCGCCCGGGTCGCCCCGCGTGATCTGGAGATAGACGAGCCCTTCCTCGATCCCGTTGCGGCGCACCAGTTCGCGGTGGATGTCCAGAAGCTCGTCGCGCGTGACCGGAGAGCTCATGGAAAGTTCCCTGAGCGAGCGGTCGAGCCGCGCGGCGTGGCCGTCGAAGTCGATGAGCTTGCCGTCCAGCACGCTCGTCACCTCGTAGACCCCGTCGGCGAAGAGGAAGCCACGGTCGAAGACCGAGACCTTCGCCTCGGTCTCGGGGAGATACTCGCCGTTGACGTAGACGGTGCGCATTGGCTCTCTCTCCTTGCTAGCCCCAGAGCTCGGTTTCGGGCGGATGCACGCCGGCGGCGTCGTAGACGAGCGGCGCGTCGCGGTCCTCTGCCAGAAGGAGCGGGCCGTCAAGATCCGTCACCGCAGCACCCTGCGCCACCAGGACCGCGGGCGCCATGGCGAGCGAAGAGCCCACCATGCAGCCCACCATGATGCCGTAGCCCGCCGCCCGCGCCGCGTCGCGCAGCGCGAGCGCCTCGGTGAGCCCGCCCGTCTTGTCGAGCTTGATGTTGACCATGTCGTATTTGCCCGCGAGCGCGGGCAGGCTCGCCCGGTCGTGGCAGCTCTCGTCGGCGCAGACCGGCAGGGGCCGCGCCATGGCGGAGAGCGCGTCGTCCTCTCCGGCGGGCAGGGGCTGCTCCACCATCTCCACGCCGAGCCGCACGAGATGCGGCGCGAGATCGGCGTAGACCTCGGCGGTCCAGCCCTCGTTGGCGTCCACGATGATCCGCGAGCGCGGCGCGCCCCGCCGCACCGCCTCCACGCGCGGCATGTCCTCGGGCGTGCCGAGCTTGATCTTCAGAAGCGGGCGGTGCGCATTCTGCACGGCCTGCGCTTCCATCGCCTCCGGCGTGTCGAGCGAGAGCGTGTATGCGGTGATCTCCGGGCCGGGCGCGGGCAGTCGCGCGAGCTCCCAGACGCGTTTCCCGGCGCGCTTGGCCTCCCAGTCCCAGAGCGCGCAGTCCACCGCGTTCCGCGCCGCGCCGGGGGGCAGCGCCTCCTGGAGCGCGTCGCGCCCGATGCCCGCGGGCAGGCCGGTGATCTCGGCCTCCACGCTGTCCAGCGTCTCGCCGTAGCGCGCGTAGGGCACGCATTCGCCCCGGCCCGTTATCCCGTCGCGCATCACGCGGACGGTCAGCACCCGCGCCTCGGTGCGCGAGCCGCGCGAGATGGTGAAGGCCTGCGCGAGCGGGAAGACGTCGCGGCTGGTCTCGATGGTCACGGCATGGCTCCTTTCCGCGGGCGCGCGGCGTCTCAGACGGCGGCGAGCGCGTCCACCAGCCGGCCCGCGCCGTGGCGGAAGGGGTCCACCGTGGGCAGGCCCATCCGCGCCTCGACCTTCTCGCAGTAGGCGCGCGCCTCGGTCTCGCCCATGTGCTGGGTGTTCACGGAGACGCCCACCACCTGGCAGTCCGGGTTGGCCACGCGGGCGAGCGGCAGCGCCATGTCGCGCAGCGCCTCGAGGCTCGGCACCTCGTAGTCCGGCAGACCGCGCAGATGCGGGCGCGTGGGCTCGTGGCAGAGCACCAGCGCGTCGGGCTGCCCGCCATGGATCAGCGCGAGCGTCACGCCGGAGTAGGAGACGTGGAAGAGGCTGCCCTGGCCTTCGATCACGTCCCAGTGGTCGGGGTCGTTGTCGGGCGTCAGCCATTCCACGGCACCGGCCATGAAGTCGGCCACCACGGCGTCGAGCGGCACGCCGTCGCCGGTGATCAGGATCCCGGTCTGCCCGGTGGCGCGGAAGCTCGAGGTCATGCCGCGCCCGCGCATCTCGGCGTCCATTGCCAGGCCGGTGTACATCTTGCCGACCGAGCAGTCGGTGCCGACCCCGAGCACGCGCTTGCCCGTGCGCTTCTTGCCGTTGGCGATGGGATACTTCACTTCCGGCACGCGCACGTCGTGCAGCGCGCGGCCCGTGGCCTTCGCCACCGCGACGAGATCGGGTTCGTCGCGCAGCAGGTTGTGCAGCCCCGAGGCGAGGTCGAAGCCTTCTTCGAGCGCGGTGACGAGCACCTTCTTCCACGCCGCGGAGATCACGCCGCCGCGGTTGGCGACGCCGATCACGAGGGTCCTGGCACCCGCCGCCTTCGCCTCGGCGAGGTCCATGTCCGGCAGGCCGAGATCGGCCTTGCAGCCCTCCATGCGGAACTGGCCGACCGCGTTCTCGGGGCGCCAGTCCCTGATCCCCTGCGCCACCTTCGCGGCGAGCTGGTCCGGCGCGTCGCCGAGGAAGAGCAGATAGGGTGTCTCGATCATCGCGGGTCTCCCGTCACGTCTTGTGCCACTCTAGCGCAGCGGGACGCAATTGCATTGCAAAGCACGTCACGTCGGATGCCGCGGCGCAAGATTGTTCGGCACCTGCGCGGATTTTCCGCAGCATCATCCGCTTTCGCGCCCGGCGCGCCCGTCTTCTTCGGCCACGGCCGCCTCGGACTGGAGGAACGCCGTCTGCGGCGCACCGAAACTGCCGACGGCCTGGGCCCGCCCGGTTTCCGCGGGCGCGGCCGACAGCGCCCTGCGGCGCAGCGAAACCGCCGCGGCGGCGGCGAGGAGCAGCGCCATGAGCAGCGGGAAACCCGCCGTGCCGCCGGCGCCGATGGCCGCGGGCCCCGCGAACGTCCCGGCGAGCAGCCCCACGTTCAGCGAGAACACCATGGCGCCGCTCGCGGGCACGATCTGGCTTTGCCGGAGCTGGTCGTTCGCGTGGGCGAGGCTGATCGAGTAGATCGGCACCGTCATCGCCGCCACCGCCGCGAAGATCGGGATCGTCACGGCCGCGCCGAGGGGCAGCGCGGCGAGGGAGAGGGCCGCCCCGGCCACGGAAACGGCGATGAGCGTGCCGCGCCGGTCCGTGCGGTCCGAGGCCCAGCCGATCGGGTATTGCGCGACCGCCCCGGCGAGCGTCATCGCGGTGACCATCGCCGCGGCGTCGCCCCGGCCCATGCCGAGCTCCAGCCCGTAAAGCGGGCCGGCGATGAACAGCACGCCCATCGCCGCGCCGCCGAGTGCCGCGCCCGCCACCGCCATCGGCGAGATCGCGTAGAGCCGGGCGAGGGGCATGGGCTCGGGCCGGCTCTCCTGGGGCGCGACGACGCGGGCGAGGAGCAGCGGCACGACCGAGAGCGAGATCAGGATGGACGTCACGCCGAAAAGCACGGTGGCCGCCGCGCCGGGCCAGCCGACCAGCGCGGCCCCGGCTGCGGACCCGCCCGACTGGAGCATGAAGTAGAGCGAGAGCACCCGGCCCCGAAGCCGGTTGTCGGTCCGGGCGTTGAGCCAGCTCTCGGCGATCACGTAGAGGCCCGGGAAACAGACGCCGGCGAGCACGCGCATCGCCGTCCAGCTCGCCGGGTCGGCCGTCATCAGGTGCACGATCGCGGTGATGGAGCAGATCGAGGCGAGCGCCGCGAAGGAGCGCACATGCCCTGCCTGCGCGACGAGGCGCGGCGCCCAGAGCGTTCCGAAGAGCGCGCCGAGCGGGTAGCCCGCCTGCATCACGCCGATGACGAGCGCCGAGAAGCCGAGCTCGGCCGCGCGCACGGTGAGCAACGTCATCAGGAGCCCGTTGGCCACCATCAGCAGGCCGATTCCCAGGAGCAGCGCCCAGCTGTCGAGAATCACGCGTCGCATGCCGCCCGGTTTGCGCGTGCCCCGCGCCCCGCGCAAGATCGCGGCGCCGCCGGCGGCTCCGGCGAAAGCGTCTTGCGCGAGCGGGGGCGATTGTCTAGCTCCGGTGCGGACGGACAGTGACATCAGACGAGGAACGGCCCATGAGCTTCCGCATCCCCCCGCAGCCGCCCGCGCGCCCCAACCGC
>CAZPCU010000108.1:0-6779 GCA_964585075.1 uncultured Rhodobacterales bacterium | reverse complement strand
CTGCGGGAAGCGACTGCCCGCGCTCCATCGCGCCGACGGCGAAGCCCGCGAGGTCGAAGTCGCCCGCCGCGTACATCCCCGGCATCTCCGCCGTCTCGCCGCCGATCAGCGCGCAGCCCGACCGGGCGCAGCCCTCGGCGATGCCCTCGATCACCGCCGCGGCGCCCTCCGTCTCGAGCCGCCCCGTGGCGAAGTAGTCGAGGAAGAAGAGCGGCTCCGCCCCCTGGCAGACAAGGTCGTTCACGCACATGGCCACCAGATCGACCCCAACGCCCGAGAGCGCGCCGGTGTCGATCGCGATGCGGAGCTTGGTGCCCACGCCGTCCGTCGCCGCCACGAGGACCGGGTCGGCGTAGCCCGCGGCCTTGAGGTCGAAGAGCGCGCCGAAGCCGCCGAGCCCGGCCATGACACCCGGCCGCGCGGTGCGGGCGGCGGCGGGCTTGATGCGCTCGACGAGCGCCTCGCCCGCGTCGATGTCGACGCCCGACTGGGCGTAGGTCAGGCCGTTCTTCTGGGTCATCGCGCAGGCTCCGGGCGGGTCGCGGGTGCGCGCTGGCCTACCCCAACGCCCCCGCCCCCGCAACTGCCGGCGTTTCCGCCGGACCGGCGGTCAGGCGTCGCGCGGCTGGAAGACGAGGCTCGTGCCGTTGATGCAGTGAAGCACCTGCCCCTCGACCAGAAGGATGTGGCCCAGATGGCTGCCGCAGCGCCGGCAATGGGCCTCGATCTCGGGCATCGCCACGGGTTCGGCCCGGGTGGCGCCGGTGTGGCCGTCGGTGACCTCGAGCTCGAAGAACTGGATGCCGGTGAGCACCGCGTTGGGCGCGCTGTGGCGGAAGAAGACCCAGCCCTTGTCGAGCGGCTCCTTGTGGCGCGCGTCGTAGACGGTGAGGTCGCAGCCGCGGCAGCAGTAGATGCCTGCCCGCGTCTCCCCGACGAGCGGGCTCGTGTGCGGCGCCTCTGTGCGCTCTTCGCGGAGGACAAGGTATTCCTCCTCGCCGAGCATCGCGCGCCATTCCTCCTCGCTGCGCTGAACCTCGAAGGCGAAGCCGTCCTCTCCTTGCGAAGCGGCGGCGGGACCGGGGCGGCCGGCGGCGAGACCCGCGGCACTGGCTGCACTGGCGCCGAGGAAGGCGCGGCGGCCCATTGTCGGATGTATCATGCGTGTCATGGCGTCGATCGATCTCCCTGTGGCTTCCGACGGGAGCCTAGGCACGCCTTGCGCTCACACGCCATGAAACCGCTCGTGACGAGAGCGGCCGCCCGGAACACGCCGCCGTGCGCGAAAGGGGCCCGACTCGTCGCGGGTCCGTAGGACCGGCGTGAGGGATGGCGCCCAGGCTTCGCCGCGACGGCGCTGGCGTCGCGCCCCGCAAGGCCGCCAACCGGTTGCCGCGCTGGCGCAGGGGGAGCTCACGAATGGATCACGCCTGATGCGGCCAAGGTGTTTTGCCCGTGAGCGCCGCGCCGGCCTAGCGTCAAGGCGCCTGATCAGCAAAAAGGAGGGCACAATGAAACCGAACCTGAAAACCGTCATCTCCGGCCTCGTCGCCGCGAGCGCGCTGGGCAGCTTCGCCCTGGCCCAGGGCAACAGCAACATGGAAAGCAACAATCCGGAGGGCGACTACCGCATCGAGATCGTGGCGACCGGCGATCAGCCGGTGGGTTACCGCATCTTCCTGGACGGCGAGATCGTGCAGCTCGAGGAATGCGGCATCGGCATGGAGGACTCGGTCTATGAAAGCAATGCCGCCGGCACTGTCTTCGACGACCGCGACTGTTTCCAGCTGAGCGGCATGCTCCGCAGCATCCAGGTGACCGACCGCTCGATCGCCACGATCCTCGTCAACGGCGAGGAAGTGTGAAGGCCATCGCACGGGGCGCGGCGTGTTCGCCGCGCCCTGCCCTGCCCCGGCCCGGGGCCGCCATCGCTCTTGACCTGCCCACCGGCCCCTGCCAATCAGATCGCGTGGGGCCTGTAGCTCAATTGGTTAGAGCAGAGCGCTCATAACGCTTTGGTTGCAGGTTCGAGTCCTGCCGGGCCTACCATTTGCTCGCCCCACCGCCTTAACCCGCCCGGGATGCACCTATGGCATGCGCTGAAGGCATCCCGCGGGCACGGTCGCGCGCAGGTCGCGGCCCATCATCGAGACGAGGAGGCCGACGCGGCCTGCACCGTCCATCTCCTCGATGCGGCCCACGAGATCGGCGAAGGGCCCCGCGATCACGCGCACCCGGTCGTCGCGCGCGAGATCGGGCGGCGCGGCGAGGCGTCCCTCGCCGTCGCAGCGGGCGCGGAGCGCCTCCACGAAGCCCGATGGCACGGTGCCCGGATTGCGCGCATCGCGCAGCAGAAGGCGCGCCACGCCGCGCGTGCCCTGCACCGCGCGCCAGTGGTTCGCCCCGCCGCCCGCCCGCACGAACAGGTAGCCGGGAAAGAGCGGCCGGCGCAGGCTGCGGATCCGCCGCCCCCGGCGGCTCGTCTCCAGCCGCCAGGGGGCGAAGGTCTCGAAGCCCTGCCGGGCGAGATGGGTCTCGGCGAGGCGAAGCCCGTTGGGCTTCAGCTGCGCCACGAGCCAGGCCCGCAGATCCGGGGCCTCGGCGGCCTCTCGCCCTGTTGCTCCGGCTGTGTCGGCGACGGCGTGCATGCTCGCGCTCCGGCGCGGTGGCGCGCCGCTCCCCGGCCGTTGAAGTCCCGCCCGGAGGCTTGTGGAAAACTGGTTAACAGACAGTTAAAACGGGAAGTTAAAAAGCCGTTGACCCGCGATCCGGGAATCCGCGATGGTTGCGCCATGGCCGTCACGCCGACATCGCGGACGCCCTGACCGGGCGAGCTCCGGTGCGGTAGCCGTGGCGCGGCCCGGCCTTCACGATCCCCTTCCCCGACCATGAACGACGCCCGCCCCATCGACGCGCCGCCCGCGGCCGCGCTGCTCCGCCGCAAGCTCGCCGCGCGCGAGGCGGTGCTCGGCGTCATCGGGCTCGGCCATGTCGGCCTTCCGCTCGCGGCCGCGGCGGCCCGGGCCGGGCTCCGCACGCTGGGCTTCGACATCGACCCGGCGAAATGCGCGGCACTCGCGCGGGGCGAGAGCCACCTGCGCCACGTCCCGTCCGCGCGCATCGCCGGGGCCGTGGCCGACGACCGCCTCGCGGCGACCGGCGATCCGGCGCGGCTTTCCGAACCCGACGTGCTGGCGATCTGCGTGCCCACGCCGCTCACCCCGGCGGGCGCGCCCGATCTCGGCCCGCTGACGCGCGCCGCACGGGACATCGCCGCGCGGCTCCGCCCCGGCCAGCTCGTGATCGTCGAATCGACCACCTATCCCGGCACCACCGAGGAGGTCGTGCGGCCGATCCTGGAGGCGGGCGGCCTGCGCTCCGGGCGGGACGTGTTCCTCGCCTTCGCGCCCGAGCGCGAGGATCCGGGCAACCCCGAGTTCGGGCCGCGGAACACGCCCAAGGTGGTCGGCGCGGCCTGCCCCGAGGCGCGGCGGCTCGCGCGCGCCTTCTACCGCCTCTTCGTGGAGAAGGTGGTGAGCGTGTCGGATACACGGACCGCCGAGGCGGTGAAGCTCGCCGAGAACGTGTTCCGCTCCGTCAACATCGCTCTGGTCAACGAGCTGAAGGACGTCCTGGAGCCCATGGGCGTGGACATCTGGGAGGTGATCGCGGCGGCGGCCACCAAGCCCTTCGGCTACATGCCGTTCCAGCCGGGGCCCGGGCTCGGCGGGCACTGCATCCCGGTCGATCCCCACTATCTCGCCTGGAAGGCCCGCGCCCATGGCCGCGTCGCGCGCGTCGTGGAACTCGCCGCCGAGATCAACGCGGCGATGCCCGCCCGCGTCGTCGAACGGCTCGAGGACGCGCTGGCGCGCCGGCGGGGCCGGCCGCTCGCGGGCGCGCGGGTGCTCGTCCTCGGCGTGGCCTACAAGCGCAACGTGGCCGACATCCGCGAAAGCCCGGCGCTCAGCATCCTCGAGCGGCTCGAGGCGCGGGGCGCGGCCACCGCCTTTCACGATCCCTTCGTGCCGCGCCTGCCCCGACTTGCGGAGCATCCCGGCCTTTCGGGGCGCGCCGGCGCGGCCTGGCGGGACGACCTCGCCGCGGGGTTCGACGCCGCGCTCGTCATCACGGATCACGACGGGGTGGACTACCGCGCGCTCCTGCGCCACGCGCCGCTCGTGGTGGACACGCGCAACGCCTGCCGCCGGGCCGGCGCCTTCGGCCCCAATCTCGTGCTCGCCTGAGGAAGGATGGCCGGCGGCCTCCGGATCGACTGCGTGGTGGGCGCCCGGCCCAACTTCATGAAGATGGCGCCGATCCTCCGCGCGCTGCGGGCCGAGGGCGGCTTCGCGCCCCGGCTTCTGCACACCGGCCAGCACTACGACCGCGAGATGGACGGCATCTTCTTCGAGGAGCTCGGCCTGCCCGGGCCCGACATCCATCTCGGCGTCGGCCAAGGCAGCCGGACGGCCCAGACCGCGCGGATCATGGAAGGGCTGGAGGCGGCCTTCGCGGCCGACCGCCCCGCGCTCGTGCTCGTCGTGGGCGACGTGACCTCCACGCTCGCCGGGGCGCTCGTCGCGGTGCAGCTCGGCCTGCCGCTCGCCCATGTGGAGGCGGGGCTGCGCAGCGGCGACCGGCGCATGCCCGAGGAGATCAACCGGCTCGTGACAGACCGCCTGTCCGATCTGCTCTTCACCACCGAGCGCGCCGCCGCGGCGCGGCTCGAGGCCGAGGGCGTCCCGCGGGAGCGGATTCGCTTCGTGGGCAACGTGATGATCGACACGCTGACGGAGGCGCTCCCGCGGGCGCGCCCGGCGGCCGGGACCATCGCGGCCCATGACGACGGCGGGCGCTTCGGCTCGGCCGCCCGCGCGGGCTTCGGCGTCGTGACGCTGCACCGGCCGGCGAACGTGGACGACCCCGCGCGGCTCGCCGCGCTTGTCCGGGCGCTCGAAGGGGTCGCGGAACGGCTCCCGCTCGTCTGGCCGCTCCACCCGCGCACAAGGTCGCGCCTGGACGCGGCTGGGCTTCTGCCACGGCTCGGGCGGGCGGACAGGCTCCTCGCCACGCCGCCGCTCGGCTATCTGGCGATGCTGGGGCTCCTGCGAGAGGCGCGCGCGGCGATCACCGACAGCGGCGGCGTGCAGGAGGAGACGACGGCCCTCGGCGTGCCCTGCCTCACGCTCCGGGACAGCACGGAACGCCCCGTCACGGTGACGGAGGGCACCAACAGGCTCGTGGGCACCGAGCCCTCGGCTCTCGCCCCAGCGCTCGCCTGCGCGCTCGGGCACGAAGCGCCGCCCGACCGGCGGCCGGAACTCTGGGACGGGCGCGCCGCCTTCCGCGTGGCGCGCGCCCTCCGGGAACATCTCGCCGCGGCCTGACCACGGATGCGCATCCTGCTGCTCTGCCACTACTACCCGCCGGAGACGAACGCGCCGGCCGCGCGCAGCTCCGAGCATGCCCGCCACTGGGCCGCGGCCGGGCACGAGGTGACGGTCGTCACCTGCGCGCCGAGCCATCCGCGGGGGCGGCTCTACCCGGGCTACCGGAACCGGCTCTTCCAGCAGGAGAGGTCGGAGGGCGTGCGGGTGGTGCGCGTCTGGAGCCACATCGCCCCCAATGCCGGCGTGTCGCGGCGCGCGGCGAGCCATCTTTCCTTCGCGCTTTCGGCGCTGGCCGCCCTGCCCCGTCTCGGCCGGCCCGACGTGATCCTCTCCACCTCGCCGCAGTTCTTCTGCGGGCTCGCGGGCCTCCCCGCGCGGCGGATGACCGGCGCGCGCTGGGTGTTCGAGGTGCGCGACCTCTGGCCCGAGAGCATCCTCGCCGTGGGCGCCATGGCGCGCGGCCGCGCGATCCGCGGCCTCGAGGCGCTGGAGGCGCGGGCCTATCGCGTCGCGGATCACGTCGTGCCGGTGGCCGAGGGGTTCGTGCCCCACATCGCCGCGCGCCGGGGCGGGGCGGAGGGCATCACGGTGCTCCGCAACGGCGTGGACCTCGCGGCGTTCCGCCCCGCCGCGCAAGAGGACGCCGAGGCCGCGAAGACGCGCTTCGGCCTCTCGGGGCGCTTCGTCGCCACCTATGCCGGCACGCACGGGATGGCGCACGGGCTCGACGCGGTGCTCGACGCGGCCGCGCTTTTGCGCGACGAGCCGGGGGTGGGCTTCCTGCTGGTGGGCGACGGCGCCGAACAGGCGCGCCTCGCCGCGCGCGCCCGGGCGATGGCGCTGCCCAACCTCCGGGTGACCGGGCCACTCCCCCGCGCGGAGATGCCCTCCGTCCTCGCCGCGAGCGACGCGAGCCTCGTGCTCCTCCGGGACCGGCGCGCCTTCGCACGGGTGCTGCCCTCGAAGCTCGCCGAAGCCATGGCGGCGGCGAAACCGGTGGTGCTGGGGGTGCGGGGCGCGGCGCGCGCCGAGCTCGAGGCCGCGGGCGCCGGCATCGCGGTGACGCCGGAAAGCGCCGAGGAGATCGCGGCGGCGGTGCTGCGCCTCGCCCAGGATCCCGCCGGGGCCGCCCGCATGGGGCGGCGGGGGCGCGCCCATGCCGAGCGCCATTTCGACCGGCGCCGGATCGCGGCCGAGTATCTCTCACTGCTGGAGGAGGTGGCGGCGGCATGAGCGCCTTCGCCGGACTGGCGCGCGCCTACGCCTTCGGGCGGCACATGCCGCTGGAGAAACTCGCCCGGCGCGCCGAACTCGTCGCCCGCAGGCGGCTGGCCGACCGGCTGGGCCCGCGCGCGCCCGCCCCTCCGGCCGCGCGGGCGCGCGCGG
>CAZPCU010000107.1:0-6805 GCA_964585075.1 uncultured Rhodobacterales bacterium | reverse complement strand
TCGGCGCCGAGGATGTCTTCGGCGGCCAGAAGCCCGCCCTCGCCGGTCGCGCCGCGGACGCGACGCTGTCGCACCTGGGGCTTTCGCCCGAGAAATGGGAGATCGTCGTGCTCGGCTGCGACGACGCGCGCATCGCCGGGCTCAACGCGGAGTTCCGCGGCAAGGCGGCGCCCACCAACGTCCTGAGCTGGCCCGCCGCCGAGCGCGGCGCAGCGCGCCCGGGGCAAAGGCCCGTTCCGCCCGATCCCGCCGTTCCGGAGATCGGGGACATCGCGCTCGCCTATGACACCTGCGCCCGCGAAGCGGAGCGTTACGGCATCCCGCTGGACCGGCACGCGACGCATCTCGTGGTGCACGGGCTTCTCCATTGCCTCGGCTACGACCATGAAACCGATGCGGATGCGTCACTCATGGAACGGGTCGAGGGAGAAATCCTTGGCAAATTGGGGCTTCCTGACCCATATATCGCGATGCGGCCCGAGGCGCCGCGCTCTGGATGAAAGACGATGGACGATACGGACGGGTCCTCTAGCGCGGCGCAGCGCGCGCAGACCCAAACAGATGACGAAAGCGGCGGCCTGATCCGTCGCGTGCTTGGAATCTTCTCCCCCTCGGAATCGGAGGAGCACCCTTCCGAGGCCGATGCGACGGCACCTGCAAGGCCGCAGGCGCACGGAATGCTGAACCTTCGCCGCCTGCGCGTGGAGGACGTGGCAATCCCGAAGGCCGACATCGTCGCGGTTCCCGACACGATCTCGCGCGAAGAGCTTGTTACCGTCTTCCGCGAGAGCGGCCTTTCGCGGCTGCCGGTCTATTCCGGCACGCTCGACAACCCGGTCGGCATGGCGCACCTGAAGGATTTCGCGCTGAGCCACGGCTTCAACGGCGGCGAGGACACGTTCGATCTCGCCGCGCTGCTGCGCCCGCTTCTCTTCGTGCCGCCCTCGATGCCCATCGGGGTTCTGCTCACCAAGATGCAGACCCAACGGCGCCACATGGCGCTCGTCATCGACGAATATGGCGGGGTGGACGGCCTCGTGACCATCGAGGACCTCATCGAGCAGGTCATCGGCGAGATCGAGGACGAGCACGACGTCGAGGAGGACAGCTGGTGGCATCAGGAGCAGCCGGATTGCTACGTCGTCCAGGCGAAGACCCCGCTCGAGGACTTCGAGGCCGAGATCGGCAGGTCGCTCTCCGACGTGGCCGAGGTGGACGCGGAAGAGATCGACACGCTGGGCGGCCTCGTCTTCATGCTGGTGGGCCGGGTGCCCGCACGCGGCGAGGTGATCCGGCACCCGGCAGGCCCCGAGTTCGAGGTGGTGGACGCCGACCCGCGCCGGATCAAGCGGCTGCGGGTGCGCCTGCCCGAGCCGGATGACGGCTGAGAGCGCCGTGCCGCAGCCCCGGGCGGCGGCGATCGGTTTCCGGCTGCGCCTCGCGCTCGCCGCACTCGTGGGGGCGGGCGCAGCGCTCGGCCAGGCGCCTTTCGGGCTCTGGCCGTTCACATTGCTCGGTTTCGCCGCGCTGGTGCCGCTCTGGTCGGCTGCAGCCGGTGCGCGCCGAGCCGGGCTCGCGGCCTGGGCCTTCGGGCTCGGCCATTTCGCGGTCGCGCTGCACTGGATCGTGGAGCCCTTCTTCGTGGATGCCGCGCGGGACGGCTGGATGGCGCCTTTCGCGCTCGTGTTCCTCTCGGGCGGGCTCGCGCTCTTCTGGGGCGCGGCCGGCTGGGCGGCGGCGCGGCTCGGCGCCGGGGCGGCGGGTTTCGTGGCCGCGCTGGGCCTCGCGGAACTGGCCCGCGCCTACGTGTTGACGGGCTTTCCCTGGGCCATGCCGGGGCACGCCTTCATCGGAACGCCCGTCATGCAATGGGCGGCCTGGATCGGGCCGCACGGACTCACGCTCGCCACCCTCGCGGTCGCCATGCTGCCCGCGGCCCTTCTGGGCGAGGGGCGGCGGTGGGCCGCTCTCGCCGCGGCGGCGGGGGCGCTCGCGGTTCTCTGGGGCGGCGGTCTCGTGCGGCTCGCCCAGCCCCTGCCGGAGCCCACGCCTCATGTCGCGCGGCTGATCCAGCCCAACGCGCCGCAGCACCAGAAATGGGATCCCGAGCACATCCCGATCTTCTACGCGCGGCAGGTGAGCTTCACCATGGCCGAGCCGCGCCCCGATCTCGTGGTCTGGCCGGAGACGTCGCTGCCCCAGCTGCTCGAGCGCGCGGCCGCGCCGCTCGCCCATATCGCCGAGGCGGCCGGCGGTGCGCCGGTGGTGCTCGGCATCCAGCGGAGCGATGAAGGCCGCTACTACAACTCGGCGGTTCTTCTCGACGCGGAAGGGCGGCAGGCCGATGTCTACGACAAGCACCACCTAGTTCCGTTCGGGGAATACATGCCCTGGCCGGCCTTCTGGCGGGGGCTCGGCATCCACGGCCTCGCGGCCCGCGCGGACGGCGGCTACACGCCGGGCCCCGGGCCGCGGCTTCTCGACACCGGCCCGCTCGGCCCCGCTCTGCCGCTTATCTGCTACGAGGCGGTCTTCCCGCAGGACGTCGCGGGGGCACCCGAGAGGCCGGCCTACCTGCTGCATCTGACCAACGACGCCTGGTTCGGCACCTTCTCGGGCCCCTACCAGCATCTCGCGCAGGCGCGGCTTCGCGCCGTCGAGCAGGGGCTTCCGCTGATGCGCGCGGCCAACACGGGCGTCTCCGCGGCCATCGACGCGCATGGCGCAGTTGTCTCCGACATCCCGCTCGGGCAGGCAGGCTACGTCGATGTCCGGCTCCCCGCGGCGCTGCCGCCCACGATCTATGCGCGCACGGGCGACTGGCCGGCGGAGCTGGCGCTGCTCGCACTCCTGGCCGCTGCCGCGGCGCGGGGGCGCCGAAAAACCGATTGACCTTTCCCCCGCGCCTGCATAGGCCGGACGAAATCAGACCAAACGACCGTCACAACGGCTTCCTGGCGTGGCGGGACAAATTCAATGGAGCACCCCCGATGGCGCGCGACAACTACATCTTCACCTCGGAGTCCGTCTCCGAGGGCCACCCCGACAAGGTCTGCGACCGCATCTCGGACGCGATCCTCGATACGCTCCTCGCGGAGGAACCGAACGCGCGCGTGGCCTGCGAGACCTTCGCCACCACGGGGCTCGTCGTCATCGGCGGCGAGGTGGGGCTTTCCGACCCGGAGCTCCTGAAGAACTACATGGGCCGCTTCGGCCAGATCGCCCGCGACTGCATCAAGGACATCGGCTACGAGCAGGAGAAGTTCCACTGGAACACCTGCCACGTTCTGAACTTCCTGCACGAGCAGTCGGCGCATATCGCGCAGGGCGTGGACCGCGACGGCGCCGGAGACCAGGGCATCATGTTCGGCTACGCCGTGGACGAGACGCCCGAGCTCATGCCCGCGCCCATCCAGTACGCGCACAAGATCCTGCGCCGTCTCGCGGAGGTGCGGAAGTCCGGCCAGGAGCCCGAGCTTCGCCCCGACGCGAAGAGCCAGCTCACCGTCCGCTACGAGGGCGGCCGGCCCGTGGAGGTGACGCAGGTCGTGCTTTCCACCCAGCACGCGCATGACGGCCAGACCTCGGACGACATCCGCGCCATCGTGGAGCCCTACATCCGCGAGGTGCTGCCGGCCGACTGGATCACCGACGCCACCGAATGGTGGATCAACCCCACGGGCACCTTCGTGATCGGCGGGCCGGACGGCGACGCGGGCCTCACGGGCCGCAAGATCATCGTGGACACCTACGGCGGCGCCGCGCCGCATGGCGGGGGCGCCTTCTCGGGCAAGGACCCGACCAAGGTGGACCGCTCGGCGGCCTATGCCGCGCGCTATCTCGCGAAGAACGTCGTGGCGGCGGGGCTGGCGCGGCGCTGCACTCTCCAGCTTTCCTATGCCATCGGCGTGGCCAGGCCGCTCTCGATCTACGTGGACACGCACGGCACCGGGCAGGTCGAGGACGAGGCGATCGAGGCGGCGATCCCGAAGGTGATGGACCTCACGCCGCGGGGCATCCGCGAGCATCTGATGCTCAACCGCCCGATCTACGCGCGCACCGCGGCCTACGGCCATTTCGGCCGCGAGCCCGAGGCCGACGGCGGCTTTTCCTGGGAACGCACGGATCTCGTGGACGACCTGAAGAAGGCGTTCTGACCCGGCGGCGGCCCGGTCACGCCTTGTTAAGGGCGTTTTTGCCTGTAATCTTTGTCTCCGGGAGCATTCTGCGCCCCGGAGGGGCCCGTTGGTGACTCGTCTTGCAAACCTCGTGGGAGCCTGCGCGCTTCTGGCAAGCTGCAGCCCCGCGGCATTGCAGCTCTCGAGGGCCGACCCCGTCGTGTCGTCCAGCGTCTGTCCGGTGGATGCGCAGGGCGCCTGCCGCTTCTACAACACGCCGGTCCGCCTCGAGCCGCGCGAGGTGCCCATCCCCAACAGGTTCGGGAGGTTCTTTCCGACGGCGGATTCGCTGGCCTTCGTCGACTCCCGAGGGCGGCGATGGGTCGCGCCGCGTGGCACGCTCACCGACGGCGCGTCGATCCCGCGCGTGTTCATCCCGGTGGTCGGCCAGCCGCGGAGCCCGGAATTCGTCAACGCGGCGGCCGTGCACGATGCGTATTGCGGCATCGGCAACGAGAACCTTCCCCAATGGCGGAGCGACAAGTGGGAGCTTGTCCACCGCATGTTCTACGACGCGCTGCGCGCGGGAGGCACCGAGGAGGTCACGGCGAAGGTGATGTTCGCGGCCGTCTATCTCGCCGGGCCGCGCTGGAGCGAGCCGCGCGAGGGCGTGCGCACGCTGCCGCCGGCGCGGCAGCGCCAGATCATGCAGGAGCTCAAGGGCCGGATCGAGGACGATAACCCGCCGTTCGAGGTGCTCATCCTCGCTCTCCAGGCGCTCGACGCAGCCGCAGGCGGCGGGGCCGCGCCGGGTGGGTCGGGCGACGGCGAGGGGTTCTCTGCCTTGGCGCAGGACGGCGGGGCCGACACGGACGGTGGCGAGTTCGGCGGTCCGGACGGTTCCGGCGGCGACGGCACGGGTGGCGACGGCCCCGGCGGTGATGGCGCTGGCGGCGACGAAACGGGTGGCGAAGGCGCCGGCGGCGACGGCACGGGTGGCGATGGAACCGGCGGCGACGGTACCGGCGGCGACGGCACGGGTGGCGATGGCACGGGCGGCGGCGACGACGACGACGATGACGACGACGATGATGACGACGACGATGACGATGACGATGACGAAGAAGGCGGTTCGAACGGAAACAACGGCATAGGCTTCGGCAACGGCGACGGGCGCGGCGACGCGGTGCCGGGCGGGCAGGGCAACGGAGGTTCGCGGCAGGACGAGGCCCTGCAGGAGGCGCGCTAAGCGCAAAAGACGTGACCGGCGGGCGAAATCCGTCTCCCGGACCGGCGGCGGTGCGAGGGCAGCCGCGGCGATTGCGCCCCCGCGACGGCCTGCGCTATGCCCCCGCTCCATGAGCGAGCGACGCAGATCATCCCACCCCTCGGGCGCGCCCTGGCGAAATTTCTACGGACGGCTCCGCGGAAAGGGCCTTCGCGAAAGCCAGCGCACTTATCTCGACGAAGACCTCGGAAAGCTCTCGCCCGGCCCGGTCGGCTGGGACAAGAACCCCGAGCGGCACCCCCTGGATCTGGCGGCCCTCTTCGGCGATGCGCCGGTCTGGCTCGAGGTGGGCTTCGGCGGGGGCGAGCACATGGTCCACCAGGCCCGCTCGAACCCGGGCGTCGGGCTCATCGGCTGCGAGCCCTACATCAACGGCGTCGCCATGCTGCTCGGCAAGATCCGGGAGTCGGGCGTCGCCAACCTGCGGGTGCATCCGGGCGACGTGCGCGATCTCTTCGACGTGCTGCCCGACGCCTCCCTCGACCGCGTCTTCGTGCTCTACCCGGACCCCTGGCCCAAGAGGAAGCATCATCGCCGCCGCTTCGTGACGCCGGAGTATCTCGCGCCGCTCGCGCGGGTCACCCGGCCGGGCGCGGAACTCCGCATCGCCACGGACATTCCGGACTATGTGCGCCAGGCGCTCCAGGAGGTGCCGCGCCACGGCTTCGAGTGGACGGCGGAGCGCCCCCGCGACTGGCGCGAGCCCTGGGGCGACTGGATCTCCACCCGCTACGAGCAGAAGGCGCTCCGCGAGGGGCGGGTGCCGCACTACCTCACCTTCCGCCGCCGCTGAACGATGCCCCGCGCAGTCTGGACGCCCTGCGCGGGCTGCGCTACTCCGCCTCCGTCCAGCATCGGAGTGCCCCATGTCCGCCCACGGCCGCCCCGTCCCCATGACCGCCCGCCGCGCGGGGCCGCTTTCCGGAGAGGCCGTGGTGCCCGGCGACAAGTCGGTGAGCCACCGCGCGCTGATCCTGGGCGCGCTCGCCGTGGGAGAGACGCGGATCACGGGCCTCCTGGAGGGCCAGGACGTTCTCGACACGGCAGAGGCGATGCGCGCCTTCGGCGCCGACGTCGCGCGCGAAGGGGAGGGCGCCTGGCGCGTTCACGGCGTCGGCACGGGCGGCTTTGCGGAACCCGGGCAGGTGATCGACTGCGGGAACTCCGGCACCGGCGTGCGGCTCATCATGGGCGCCATGGCCACGACGCCGATCGCCGCCACCTTCACCGGAGACGCGAGCCTCAACCGCCGCCCGATGGCGCGCGTCACCGATCCGCTGGCGCTCTTCGGCGCGCGCGCGGTCGGCCGGTCCGGCGGGCGGCTGCCGATGACGCTGGTGGGCGCGGCGGATCCGCTCCCGGTGCGCTACGAGGTGCCGGTGCCCTCGGCGCAGGTGAA
>CAZPCU010000106.1:0-6806 GCA_964585075.1 uncultured Rhodobacterales bacterium | reverse complement strand
GGCGGCGCTGCTCGGCCTCGATCTCGACGCCGCGCGGGCGGTGGTGGCCGAGGCCGCCCGGGGCGAGGTGTGCGAGGCCGCGAACGACAACGATCCCGCGCAGGTGGTGATCTCGGGGCACAAGGCGGCGGTGGAGCGCGCGGTGGAGATCGCGAAGGCGCGCGGGGCGAAGCGCGCCGTTCTGCTGCCCGTCTCCGCGCCCTTCCACTGCGCGCTGATGGCGCCCGCGGCCGAGGAGATGGCCGAGGCGCTCGCCGGCGTGGAAATCGCGCCGCCCGCCGTGCCGCTGGTGGCCAATGTCCGCGCAGAGGCCGTCACCGACGCCGACGAGATCCGCCGCCTGCTGGTCGAGCAGGTGACCGGCGCGGTGCGCTGGCGCGAGTCCGTGGCCTGGATGGCCGGCGCGGGCGTCACCGAGTTCTGGGAGATCGGCGCCGGCAAGGCGCTTTCGGGCATGATCCGGCGCATCGCGCGCGAGGCCGCGACGAGGCAGCTGGGCACGCCGGAGGAGGTGCGGGCAGCGATTTGTGCGTAACAATGACAAGCTGATACTGGCATAAAGATAATGGCATGCAAATAGATTCCGGAAATTGAAGCCTTCGCTTGGCTTAAAGACGGTGCATCCGGCAGAGGCGCATGACGACGTGCAAATATCTGTGATAATCCCAACCTGTGACCGCCCGTCCGAGCTTCTGCAAGAAGCCGTCCAATCAGCGCTCCGGCAGACGCTGCGGCCGATAGAGATCATTGTGATCGATAATGGCCAAAAGCCTCAAGCGAGCGACAGCCTGCCTGAGTCGGTGAAATATCATAAGACGGATACTAGAATTGGTCCATCGCGCGCGAGAAATATTGGCGCATCCATGGCCAAGGGTACGCATCTAGCCTTCCTGGATGACGATGACTGGTGGTCCGAAGATTTCTTGTTCCATATGGCGGAGGCATCAAAATCACAGGCGGTGCGCTGTGTATACGGAACAATCATGCGCTGGAAGGATGGTCAAGCCCATGAACAGGAAAACCTTACGGCGGAAACAGCGACAATTGATGTTCTTGTATTGCGAAATCCAGGTGCCGGCGGTATAAACGTCTTGATTGAAAAAGAATTGTTCCTCGAGATTGGTGGGTTTGATGAGGAGCTGCCAGTCTCCGAGGATCGGGCGCTCGCTATCGAGGTCCTGAGAAAAGGGGAAAAGATCGGAATCGCGCGCGAGGCTATTGCTTTCGCGAGGCAACACGACGAAGGTCGTCAAAGCAAGGGAAATGTGAATAAGCACAAGTTTATTTGGAAGTACAGGGGGCTAATGCCGAGAAAGCATTTTATCCAGCAGTTTTACAAATACGGTGTTAGGCCATATTTCAAATTCCCCCGGCCCAAAAGGTAACACGCCACAGTGAACTCTGACCGGTGTTCAATTAAAAGGGGCACGATCTTATAAGTGGCGCTCGAAGGCGGTCAAGTCTTGGCAGGGTTGCTTTTTTAACAATTTCTTTCAGTTGCGCTGCGCTTTCATTGCCCGTGAGTTGGGTCGCAGTTGTTTCATGAGCATTTGCAGCGGCGAAATAGTCTCGGAATTTGAAGCTTCCTCCGCGGAGTTTCCCGGTCAATTCCACCCAGGCCGCAGGTATATCAAAGCTGTGTGCCACAATTAGGCCGTGAAGCGAGCTGGATAGAATGTAGTCGCAGGAAACAATTTGCGACACGACATCTTCGACATCTGCGTTTACATCGATCACTCTAAGCTCTGAAATTTGTGAGTAGTATTTTTTGCAGAGTTTCTGATCGATGTAGTGTGGAACTATACCGATTTCGCTCTTTGATGAAGTTTGCGGTGGCTCGAAAAAGTCGGGAAGCAAAATTGCGGGATCGCCGAAAATTTCTGGACAAGCGTAACCTTGTTTCAGGCATACTTGACGAGTAAGGGGGCCTCTTACTGCGCGGATTTTCTTCGGTTGCGGGAACCTAATGGTTTCGCTTATGGCGCCAGTTCCCCAGACAATAGCACTGCCTGGCTTCCTAATCCGATGCAAGATGCTTCCTACAGTAAATAAGGTTGTTGCGCGGCTCGTGCCTCTTGGGAGGTATCGAAAAGGTAGTTCTCCTGTTTTCTTATAGAATAGGTATGGGCCTATCCAGTCACCAAAATTTATACCTTCGTTCTTGTTGTAGTACCAAAAGAGGTTGGTATCTTTTGTGAGCTTTAGAGATGCGCGAGCGCGATAAATTAAGCTTGGCTGCGTGTGATGCGCTAGCAATTTATCGGTAAATTTCATTGACTTCGCTCGAGTTCATGGCTTGGGCAGATTGTTCATTAAGTTGTTTACATGCTTGCGCAAACTTTCGCCCGAATGCTTCTTCGCGAATGCGTGAAGCGTCTGGGGGGAAAACGACGTGTCGAGGGCGGCCTGCATCTGGCGGGCGAGGTCGTCGGCGTCGTCCATCCGGGCGATCCGCCCGCATCCCGAGCCTTCGAGCACTTCGACTGCGCCGGGCGTGTCGGTGGCGACGACCGGCGTGCCGTGGGCGAGCGATTCGATGATGACGTTCGGAAACCCCTCCCAACGGGAAGGCAGAACCGTCAGGTCGGCGCCGCGATATTCGGAATCCACGTCGGAGACGTGGCCGAGAAAGGTGACGTCCTGGTCGATGCCCAGCCGGCGGGCCTGGCTTTCGAGCTGTTCCCGCAGCTTGCCGTCGCCGGCGATCCGCAGCCGCGCCTCGCGCGTGCGGCGCAGCCGTGCGAAGGCGTCGAGCAGGAGGCCCACGTTCTTCTGCTTCGTCAGCCGCGCGACGCACAGGATCGTCGGCGGGCCGTCCGGCGGCAGGCGCTCGGGCGGGGCGTCGGGCACGTCGACCGCGTTGCGGATCACGGTGATCCGCTCGCGCGGCACGCCCCACTTCTCGGCGATCTGCTCGGCCATGCTGTCGGTGAGCGCGATCACGTGATCGGCCCGGGCGTAGCCCTTGCGGAAGACATACGCTTTCTGCGTGCGCACGAACCAGGACCGCATCTGGTTGCGCTCCCACGTGTAGAGCGCCTCGCGCAGCACCACGCGCGGTTGCGGGTCAACGCCGCGCAGGGCGAGCTGAAGCCCGAGCATGTTGGCCATGTCCACCACGAGGCAGACATCGGGCCGGGCGCCCTCGATGACCTTGCGCAGCCGCGGCCCCACCTGGATGTTGCGGCGCACGTTCAGGACCTCCAGGCGGACGAGATCGCGGCGCAGCCCGAACTGGTCCGCCTGGGGCGCGCGGCCGGTCGCGAGCGTGACCTCGTGCCCCGCCTCGGCGAGGATGTTCGCGTATTTCACCGCGTTCTTGCCGGCGCCGCCCGAAACGGCGCGGACATAGACGACGATGCGAAGGGGGCGCGGCATGTGCATGGTCCGGATGGCGTGGCTGCGCGATACCGCCTGGCCGCGCGGGTTGCAAGTCGCGCGCGCCGTCTTGCCGCGCGCCCGCGCCCTCGGTTAAGGCTCCGGCACCAGATCGCCGGGTGGGCGGTGCTATTTTCTCGGGAGACGGGCATGTTCGATCTGACAGGCAAGGCGGCGCTCATCACGGGCGCCTCGGGAGGTATCGGCGGCGAGATCGCGCGCACGCTTCACGGCGCGGGCGCCACGGTGGGGCTTTCTGGAACGCGGGAGGCGCCGCTCGCGGCGCTCGCCGAGGAGCTGGGCGCGCGGGCGCATGTGCTGGCCTGCGACCTCTCCGACCCCGAGGCGGTGGACGCGCTGCCGAAGCGCGCGGCCGAGGCGATGGGCTCGGTGGACATCCTCGTCAACAACGCGGGCATCACCGCCGACAACCTCTTCATGCGCATGTCCGACGAGGAATGGGCGCGGGTTCTCGAGGTCAACCTCACCGCCGTGATGCGGCTTTGCCGCGGTGTCATGCGCGGCATGATGAAGGCGCGCTGGGGCCGCATCGTCTCGGTGGGCTCTGTCGTGGGCGCCATCGGCAACCCGGGGCAGGCGAACTATGCCGCCGCCAAGGCGGGCCTGACCGGCCTCACCAAGTCGATCGCCCACGAGGTGGCAAGCCGCAAAATCACCGCCAATGTCGTCGCGCCCGGCTTCATCACCACGGCGATGACGGAAAAGCTGAACGACGAGCAGCGCGCGGGCCTCCTGGCCCGCGTGCCCATGGGGCGCATGGGCGAGGCCCGCGAGGTGGCCGCGGCGGTGCTCTATCTGGCCAGCGAGGAGGCGGGCTACGTCACCGGCGCGACCTTGCACGTCAACGGCGGCATGGCCATGTTGTGAGCGCCGCGCGGGCGCCCGGCGAAAGCGTTTGCCATTCGCCGCGCCTGTGCTATAGGCGCGCAAGATTTCGGCGGGGGGCCCAAATGGCGCGCCCCGCCAGCCCGCCCGAGGCGGGAGCAGGAGCCGCCCGTTCGGGGCAGTGGAAACCGAGCGTCCGCCAGGGGCGAGGGCAAAACAGGGGCGAAGCCCCGGAAAGACAATGAGGATTTGACATGAGCGACATCGCGGATCGCGTGAAGAAGATTGTCGTGGAACATCTCGGCGTGGAGGAGGACAAGGTCTCCGACAGCGCGTCCTTCATCGACGATCTCGGCGCCGACAGCCTCGACACCGTCGAGTTGGTCATGGCCTTCGAGGAGGAGTTCGGCATCGAGATCCCCGACGACGCCGCCGAGAACATCCAGACCTTCGGCGACGCGGTGAAGTTCATCCAGGACGCCCAGTAACAGCTTCCGGGAAACGGACATGGGCGGCGCCCGGGCAGGCCCGGACGCCGCCTTCGCTTTTGAAGGGGGGGCGGCGGCATGCCGCCGGGGCCGCGCCCGGCGCTCTTGCCGAGCGGAGCAAACCCGCGCTAATGAGCGGCGGGATCGCAGGAACGATACAGGGGCCGAGCATGCGACGTGTCGTGGTTACTGGGCTGGGACTTGTCACGCCGCTCGGCTGCGGCGTCGAGACGACGTGGCGGCGGATCCTCGAAGGCCGCTCCGGCGCCCGCACGATCGCCAAGTTCGACGCGAGCCATCTCGCCACGACCTACGCCTGCGAAGTGCCTTACGGCGACGGCTCCGACGGCAGCTTCAACCCCGACGACTGGGTGGAACCGAAGGAGCGGCGCAAGATCGACGAATTCATCGTCTTCGGCCTCGCCGCCGCCGAGCAGGCCGTGACGGACGCGGGCTGGACCGATCCCTCCGAGGCGGAGAAGCTGCGCACCGGCGTCATGATCGGCTCCGGGATCGGCGGGCTCAACTCCATCGCCGAGACGGCCTATCTCATCCGCGACAAGGGCCCGCGCCGCGTGTCGCCCTTCTTCATCCCGGGCTCGCTCATCAACCTGATCTCGGGCCAGGTCAGCATCCGCTACGGCTTCAAGGGGCCGAACCACGCGGTGGTCACCGCCTGCTCCACGGGCGCGCACGCCATCGGGGATGCGGCGCGGCTCGTGAAGGACGGCGATGCCAATGTCATGATCGCCGGCGGGGCGGAGGCGGCGATCAGCGAGATCGGCATCGCGGGCTTCAACGCCTGCAAGGCCCTCTCGACCAGGCGCGGCGACGCGCCGGAGACGGCGAGCCGGCCCTACGACACGGACCGCGACGGCTTCGTCATGGGCGAGGGCGCGGGCGTCGTCGTGCTGGAGGAGTACGAGCATGCCAGGGCGCGCGGCGCGACGATCTACGCCGAGGTGATCGGCTACGGCCTGTCGGGCGACGCCTACCACATCACCGCGCCCTCCGAGGACGGCGACGGCGCCGAGCGCTGCATGCGCGCCGCGCTCGACAAGGCGGGGCTCGCGCCGTCCGACGTGGACTACATCAACGCCCACGGCACCTCGACCATGGCCGACGTGATCGAGCTCGCCGCGGTGGAGCGCCTCCTGGGCAACGCGGCCTCGAAGGTCACCATGTCCTCCACGAAATCCATGACGGGCCATCTTCTCGGCGCGGCGGGGGCGATCGAGGCGATCTTCTCGATCCTCGCGATCCGCGACCAGGTGGCGCCGCCCACCATCAACCTCGACGACCCGGCGGTGGAGACGGCGGTGGATCTCGCGCCCAACGCCAGGCGCGAACGCGAGATCAACGTGGCGCTTTCCAACTCCTTCGGCTTCGGCGGCACCAACGCGAGCGTGCTCTTCGGGAAGGTCGGCTGATGTGGCGCAGCCTCGCGTCGAACGCCCTGACCATCCTCGCACTGGCGCTCTTCCTCCTCGCCGGCGCCATTCTCTGGGGCCAGCGCCAATACACGGCTGAGGGCCCGCTCGCGGAACCGATCTGCCTGCAGGTGGACCGGGGCGCAAACATGCGCGACGTGTCCGAGGATCTGGCTTCCGAGGGCGCGGTGGAGAGCGCGGCCATCTTCCGCCTCGGCGCCGATTACGCCGGCAAGGCCGCGGAGCTCAAGTTCGGCAGCTACCTCGTGCCCGCCCATGCCTCCATGCAGGAGATCGTGGACATCGTGACGCGCGGGGGCGCGTCCACCTGCGGCACCGAGATCGTCTACCGCGTGGGCGTGAGTACTGAACCCGAGCCGAGTCCTACGGGCGTGGCGATTTTCGTCAAAAGCCTGTTCGAGAAAGAGGCCGACGAAAAGGTGCGAGAATCCCTGGCGTTTCTCCGAAAATTCCCTCCGTCTTGGGGCGGTGAGCAGTACGGCGGGTACTATTACTTTGCCCTCTTCTATATCAGCCAGGGGATGTTCCAGGTCGGCGGCGGAACCTGGGAGCGCTACCGCGATACGGTCACCGAGATCTTGATCGAGCACCAGAACGGCGACGGCAGTTGGGGCGGTGACGCGGGCATCGCCGGCAGCATCGA
>CAZPCU010000105.1:0-6870 GCA_964585075.1 uncultured Rhodobacterales bacterium | reverse complement strand
CGCACTGGTCGCCCCGGGCCTTCTCGTAGCCGCAGTTGGGGCAGGTGCCTTCGATGTAGCGGTCGGGCAGGAAGCGGCCGTCGTCCACGGAATAGACCTGCCGTTCGGCCCGTTCCTCGATCAGGCCGTTCTCGTGAAGCTTCGCCGCGAGGTGCTGGGTCAGGCGGTGATTCTGCCGGCTCGAGGAGCGGCCGAAATGGTCGAAGGAGAGGCGGAAGCCGCGGGCGAGCTCGGCCTGGACGCCATGCATCTCGGCGCAGTACTCGGCCACCGGCTTGCCCGCCTTGGCCGCGGCGAGCTCGGCCGGCGTGCCGTGCTCGTCCGTGGCGCAGAGGAAGATCACCTCGTGACCCCGCGCGCGCAGGTAGCGCGCGTAGAGATCGGCGGGAAGCTGGGAGCCCACGAGATTGCCCAGATGCTTCACGCCGTTGATGTAGGGAATCGCCGAGGTGATCAGGTGCCGTGCCATCTGACGCTTTCTCTTGCCGTGTCGCCGCGCCCCCTTAACGCAAGCGCGGACGGGGTGCTAGCGCCTGTCGTCCGGCCCGTCGCCGCCGCGCCGGCCGTTGGCGGTGCCCTCGCGGATCGCGGCCATGAGCCGGCCGATGGTGAAGGAGGTGCGCGGCGCCCAGACATAGCGCGTCCGCCGCTCCGCCGCCGGCCGCGCGCGCATCCGCACGAGGCCGAACACCACGAGGAAGGCGTGCGCCACCGCGATCATCGCGAAGAGCGCGGACGGCCCGTAGCTGTCGATGAGCGCCGAGGCGAGCCAGGGCGCGGCGATGCCGCCGACCGCGAACCAGAACATGTGCGCCGCCGACAGCTCGACGCGCTGGTCGCTCTCGGCAAAGTCGTGGGCGTGGGAGGCGGCGACCGAATAGATCGGAAACGTGGTGAGGCCGAAGAAGCCGGCCGTGAGCAGGATGCCCACGGTGCCGATCCCCTGCGTCATCACGGTGACGCCGCAACTGACGATCGCCGCCACCGAGAGCCAGATCAGCACCCAGCGACGGTCGATCTTGTCGGCCATCCAGCCCACGGGATACTGCGCGAGCGCGCCGCCTGCCACGAAGGCGGCGAGGAAATAGGCGATCTGGTCGGTCTCGAGGCCGACCTGGCGGCCATAGACCGGCCCCACCATCCGGAAGGCGGCGCTCGAGACGGCCGCGACCAGCACGCCCGCCACGGCGAGCGGCGAGATCGCCAGGGCGAGGCCCGGCCGCAGCCGGGGCGCGGCGGGCGTTTCGGGCGGGCGGACGGTGGTGAGCGTGAGCGGCAGCAGCGCCGCGCAGCACATGATCGCGAGGATGTTGTAGGAGACGTAGGAGGCGGGCGCCAGCACGCCGATCATCAGCTGCGCGGCGAGCGAGGCGCCCATGTCCGCCACCCGGTAGGCCCCCATGGTGCGCCCGCGGGTGGCGTTGGTGACCTTGGCCTGGAACCATGCCTCGATCACGGTGTAGCAGCCCGCCACGCAGAGCCCCTGCGCCACGCGCATGAGCGCCCAGGCCGTGGGATCGATGACGAGCATGTGCAACAGGATCCCGATGGCGCCCATCGCGGTGAAGGCCGCGAAGGCGCGCGAGTGGCCGACGCTGCCCGTGAGCCGCGGCGCCCACCAGCATCCGATGAAGAAGCCCGCGAAATGGGCCGAGCCGAGGATGCCGATCTGCTCCGTGCTGAAGTCGAGCGAGAGGCCCGACAGCGCGTCGAGCGGCGCCACGGCCCCCGACGAGAGCTGGAGGAAGATGACCGAGAGGTAGAGGGCGGCGAAGGACAGGAGCGTGCGCATGACGCGCCTTACCCTGACAGCCCTCCGCCTGCCCGCAAGCCGGTTCCCGACGCGGGCAGGGCGTTATTCGCCCATCTCCGGGTCAGGGCGCGGTGTAGCCGCCGTCCACGAGGTGGTAGCTGCCGGTGATGAAGCTCGCCCGCTCCGAGAGCAGGAAGGCGGTGAGCGCGGCGACCTCCTCCGGCGTGCCGAGCCGGCCCACTGGGTGCAGGCCGGTCAGCCCCGCGCGCATCTCTTCGTCGAGGTTCTGCAGGAGCGGGGTGTCGATGAAGGCAGGCCCGACGGCGTTCACGCGGAGTCCCTGCCCGGCGTATTCCAGCGCCGCCGCGCGCGTCAGTCCCAGAAGCGCGTGCTTCGCGGCGACGTAGGCGGGCGACTGGGCGATGCCGACGCTGCCCAGGATCGACGACATGTTGACGATGGCGCCGCCGCCCGCCTCCAGCATCTTCGGGATCGCGTATTTCATCCCGTAGAAGACGCCGTGCAGGTTCACGCCGATCACCTCGTGCCAGCCGTCGAGCGGATAGTCCGCGGTCGGCGCGCGCGGCCCGCCGATCCCGGCGTTGTTGACGAGAAGGTGCAGCCCGCCCGTCTCGCGCACGGCGAGATCGACCATGGCCTCGACCTGTGCGGCGTCGGACGCGTCCACATGGGCGGCGAGCGCCGTGCCGCCCGCGGCCTCGATGTCCGCGACGACGGCGCCGGCGCGATCGTCGTCGAGATCTGCCACGATCACCTTCGCGCCGCCCGCGGCAAGCTCGCGTGCGATGGCTTCGCCGATGCCCTGGCCCGCGCCCGTGACGATGGCGGTGCGTCCGTCGAATCGAATGTCCATGTCTGTCTCCCTGGCATTGACGTCGCGGACAGGGTGGACCGGCGCGCGGGACGGCGCCTTGATCGGCCGCAAATGCGCGGGTCAGGCGGCGTTTTCTCCGGGCGGCGCGGGGCGCGCGGCAAGGCCCGCCGCGCCGTCCTCCACCCGCCAGGCCCGCGGCGGATCCTGCCGGGCGCGCAGGCGCTCCAGCCGCCAGGCGGTGCGGCCCGGCGCGTGGTCGGGCTCCATCCGCCAGCGCGTCTCCACCCCGCGCGCGCCGCCCGCCCCGGGCGTGAGCAGCAGCCCCGCGGGCACCGGCCCCGCCTCCGCCGCGCCGGCCTCGGCGGCGAGCTGGAGCCGGCGCACCGGGGTGAGGCCGGGCAGGGCGGGCAGCTCCGCCACCACGAGCGCCACGCAGCCCGCGCGCAACGCCTCCTCGGCGCACCAGAGCACGTCCTCGGCGCGGCGGGGCGCGGCGAAGAGGAACCGCTCGGGCGCGGCGAAGCGCAGGAGCCCCTCGGGGTTGAGCCCTTCCGCCGCCCAGCCCGGTGCGATCCAGAGCACCGGCCCGTCGCAGCGCCCGGCGAGCCAGGCGGCGAAGCTGCGCCGCGCCCGGCCGCAGGCCTCGTGCACGCGGCCGAGGGCGAGCCCGATGCCGGGCAGAAGGGTCACCTCGGGGCGAGGGCGCTCAGGCGCGCGGGAGAGCAGGGCGGAGGCGGGCATCATGGGCGGCATCCTAGAATGTTCACTTTATGTTCTCAATCCCCCGATGGCGGCGCATGCCCCGCCGTGCTATGCGCCGAAAGCCATGACGAAGCCCCTGATCCGCCCGATCCGCCCCGCCGACGAACCCGAGTGGCGCCGCCTCTGGACGGCCTACCTCGAGTTCTACGAGACGACCGTCCCCGAGGCGGTCTACCGCGAAAGCTTCGCCCGCCTCCTCTCGGACGCGCCCCACACATTCCACGGCCGCATCGCCGAGATGGATGGCCGGCCATGCGGGCTCGTCCACTACCTCTTTCACGCGCACATGTGGCGAATCGAGCCGGTCTGCTACCTTCAGGATCTCTACGTGGACCCGGCGGCGCGCGGTGCCGGGCTGGGGCGCGCGATGATCGAGGCCGTCTACGCCGAGGCCGACGCGGCCGGCGCGCCCTTGGTCTACTGGCTCACGCAGGAGTTCAACCACACCGCGCGGCGTCTCTATGACCAAGTGGGCGTGCTCACGCCCTTCATCCGCTACAACCGCCCGTCCTGACATGCGCGGGCTTGGCGCAGGGCGCAGCAGGCGCTAAGGCCGGGCCATGAGCCGAGGGCCTTTCCGATGATCGAGCCGCAGATCCCGCTTACCCGCGACATCGTGCTCGTGGGCGGCGGCCACGCCCACGCCCTCGTGCTGCGCCGCTGGGGGATGCGGCCGCTGCCCGGCGCGCGGCTCACCCTGGTCAATCCCGGCCCCACGGCGCCCTATTCCGGCATGTTGCCGGGCCACATCGCCGGGCACTACGACCGCGCGGCGCTCGACATCGACCTCGTCCGCCTCGCCCGGTTCGCCGGGGCGCGGCTGGTGCTCGGCCGCGCCACGGCGCTCGACCCCGACGCACGGGTGATCGAGGTGGGCGCGCGGCGGATCGCCTACGACATCGCCTCGCTCGACATCGGCGTGACGGCGGAGATGCCCTCCCTTCCGGGCTTCGCCGAGCACGCGGTGCCCGCCAAGCCGCTCGATGTTTACGCCACCCGCTGGCGCGCCTTCCTGGCCGAGGCCGCGGCGGGCCGCGCCGCGCCCCGCGTCGCGGTCATCGGCGGGGGCGTGGCGGGCGCGGAACTCGCCATGGCGATGGCTCACGCGCTCCGCGCGGCGGGCTCTGCGCCCGAGGTCACGGTGCTGGAGGCGGGCGAAAACCTCACCGGCCTCGGCCCGCGGGGCGGCGCGGCGCTTCGGAGGGCGCTCGCCGCGAACGGCGTGACCGTGCGGCTTGGCGCCCCCGCCGCCGCTGTGAGCGCGGAGGGCGTGACGCTGGAGGGCGGAGAGACGGTGCCCGCCGCCTTCGTCACCGGCGCGGCGGGGGCGCGGGCGCAGGGCTGGCTTGCCGGGACCGGCCTGCCGCTCGAGAACGGTTTCGTCCGGGTGCGCCCTGATCTGCGGGTCGAGGGGCGGGACGATCTTTTCGCTGTTGGCGACTGCGCGCACCTGTCGCACGCGCCGCGCGCCAAGGCCGGGGTCTACGCGGTGCGCGCCGCGCCGGTTCTGCACGATAACCTCCGCGCGCTGGCGCGCGGCCAGTCCTTGCGCCCGTTCCACCCGCAGCGCGACTACCTGAAACTCGTCTCGCTCGGGGCCAAGCGGGCCCTGGCCGAGAAGGCCGGGATCGCCGTAACCGGCCGCTGGCTCTGGCGCTGGAAGGACCGGATCGACCGGGGCTTCATGGAGAAGTTCCGCGACCTGCCCAGGATGCGCCTCGAGACGCCCCGCGAGATGGCGGCGGGGGCGCGGGAGACGACCCCGCTTTGCGCCGGCTGCGGCTCCAAGCTCGCGCCCGGGGCGCTGTCGGGCGCGCTGGCCCGCCTGCCGGCGCGCGCCCGGTCCGATATCCTGACCGAGCCGGGCGACGATGCCGCGGTGCTGGCGCTGGGCGATGCGCGGCAGGTCCTCACCACAGATCACCTGCGCGCCTTCACCGAGGATCCCTGGATGCTGGCGCGCATCGCGGCGGTCCACGCGATGGGCGACATCTGGGCGATGGGCGCGCGCCCGCAGGCCGCCCTCGCCACGGTGATCCTGCCGCGCATGAGCGAGGCGCTCCAGGCCCGCACGCTGGCCGAGGTGCTGGAGGCGGCGTCGGCCCCCTTCGCCGAGGCGGGCGCGGAGATCGCGGGCGGCCACTCCACCATGGGCGCGGAGGCGACGATCGGCTTCACCGTCACCGGGCTTCTGGATGGCCCGCCGATCACGCTGGCGGGCGCCCGCCCGGGCGACGCGCTCGTCCTGACGAAGCCCATCGGCTCGGGCACGATCCTGGCGGCCGAGATGGCCGGGGCGGCGGAGGGGGCCGAGGTCGCCGCGCTTCTCGACGCGATGTGCCGGCCGCAGGGGGGCGCGGCGGCGCGGCTTTCCGGGGCGCACGCCATGACGGACGTGACGGGCTTCGGGCTCGCCGGACACCTGATGGCGATCTGCCGCGCCTCGGGCGTTGCCGCGGAGATCGACCCGGAGGCCGTGCCGCTCTATCGCGGCGCGGAGCGGCTGGCCGCGGCCGGGTATCGCTCGACCCTCTACGAGGCCAACGCCGCCGCCGCGCCGGTGGCGGGGGCGCAAGGACCGCGCGGCGCGCTCCTCCACGATCCGCAGACGGCGGGCGGGCTGCTGGCGGCCCTCGCGCCGGACGAGGCGGACGCGGTGCTCGATCACCTCGCCACGGAGGGCTGCCCCGCGGTGCGGATCGGCCGGATCGTGGAGGGCGGGCCTGCGATTTCCCGCGTGGCGGGGGCGGCGGGGTAGCCCGGCGCCGCCGCGCCTAGCCGATCGCGGCGAGGATCCGCCGCGCGCCCTCGGCGAGGCGCGTATCGTCGAGCCGCTCCATCGAGATCACCGCCTCGGGCGCGCCGCGCAGCGCGGCCGACTTCGCGTAGCGGGGATCGTAGTGCCGGGTGACGAGCTCGGCGGCGAGGTCCCGGAAAGCGCCCGCGCGGGCCATCTCCTGCCAGCGCGCGCAGGTCTCGCGCCCGTGAAAGGGCACGAGTTTCGCAATCACCTCCTCGAGCGCCGCGGCGTCCTCCAGGAGATCGGCATAGGCCGTGGTCAGATAGGCCGCCCGGGCCGCGAGCGGGGCCTCCAGCCGGACATGCGGCGCGGCCTTCATCGCCGCCCAGAGGGTGGGGGGCACGATCCGCTCGCCGACCTTCGCGCTTTCGGCCTCGACGAAGACGGGCCGCGCCGGATCGAGCGCCGCCAGTTTCGCCGCGAGGCGCGACTCGAACATCTTCTGCGTCGGCTGCCCGCCCGGCCGCGCGCCGAAGACCGAGCCGCGATGGCCCGCCAGGTCCTCGAGGTCGATCACCTGCCCGCCCGCCTCGGCGAGATGGGCGAGCATCCGGGTCTTCGCGGTGCCGGTCATCCCGTCCACCAGCACGACGCGGACGTCCAGCGGCGCGTCGTAGAGCGCGCGCACGACCAGCCGGCGATAGCTGCGGTACCCGCCCTTCAGAAGCATCACACGCCAGCCCACCTGCTCGAGGATGGAGGCGAAGCTGCCCGAGCGCT
>CAZPCU010000104.1:0-6909 GCA_964585075.1 uncultured Rhodobacterales bacterium | reverse complement strand
CGTTGCTTTTGACCGTGGGACAGGTGTTGCAGGTGCCGTTCATCACGCCCATCACCCGCGTGAGCTCGTTGCCGGCGAGCCCCTCGGTCAGCGCCTTGATGACGGGAATGCCCCCGGCCACCGCCGCCTCGAAGCGCAGCACGCGCCCCGCGGCCTCGGCCGCCTCGGCGAGCGCCTGGCCGTGGATGGCGAGCATGGCCTTGTTGGCGGTGACCACGTCCTTGCCCGCGGCGAGCGCGGCTTCAGTGGCGGCCTTGGCCGGCCCGTCCGAGCCGCCCATCAGTTCCACGAACACGTCCACGTCGTCCCGCGTGGCCAGCGCGACGGGATCGTCCTCCCAGGTGTAATCGGCCAGGCTCACGCCCCTGTCCTTGTCGCGGGTGCGCGCCGAGACGGCGGAGATCGCCACCGGGCGGCCCGTGCGCGCCTCGAGCAGCGCGGCCTTGCGGCGGACGATCTTGACGACGCCGGCGCCGACCGTGCCGAGGCCGGCGATGCCGAGACGCAGGGGATCGGACATGGGGTTTCCTTTCCGGGGCTTGGGCTTCTGGACGGGTCCGGCGCGATCTAGCCCGATCGCCGGGGGCGTGCAACGCGAAGCCGCTGCGGGGGACTCACTCCGCGCGCAGCGCGTCGGCCCGCAGGCGCAGCGCCTCCGCCCGGTCCGAAAGCGCGTCGGCCTCCGTGCCCGTCGCCGCGCGCGCCCGCGCCCGGAGCGCCGCGGCCTCCCGGGAGAGGCGCTCGACCTCTTCGGGTGTGGCTCGGGGCGCGGGCTCCGGCCCCAGCAACTCCTCGATGGGCAGAAGCCGGGGGTAGGGCGCCTTGGCCACCTTCGGCGGCACCGCGGCGTCTAGTGCCGGGAACTCGGTGCAGGCGGCGAGCGCGGGCAGGGCGAGCAGGAGCAGGCGAGGGCGCATGGGCGGCGTTCCGGGTCGGTCTGTCACCCTCTTGCCTCAGCCCGCGCGGCGCTGGCAAGCGCGGCGGTTGATTTGAACGGGCGTTCAGTAAATCCTGCCGCCATGGCACGCACGGCGGGATCGCATGCGGGCGTCACCGGCCCGAAGGTCCGCGAGGCCGCGCTCCGGCTTTTCGCGCGCCACGGCTACGCGGCGGTCTCCATGCGCCGGATCGCCGCCGAGGTCGGCGTGCAGGCGGGCGCGCTCTACAGCTACACGCCCGACAAGCAGACCTTGCTCTTCTCGCTCCTTCAAAGCCACATGGCCGAGCTCTTGGAGGCGCTGTCGGAGCTGCCCGCCTCCGGCTCCGCGCTCGACCGGCTGGAAGCCTTCACCCGCTTCCACATCCGCTTCCACCTCGAGCGGCCCGAGGCGGTCTTCATCTCCTACATGGAGCTGCGCAATCTGGAGCCCGCCAACTTCTCGGTGATCGAGACGCTCCGGCGGGATTACGAGACCTTCCTGGAGACGATCCTCCGGGACGGCGACGCCGAGGGCGTCTTCGCGGTGCCCGACACGAAGATCGCCGCGCTCGCCCTCATCGCCATGCTGAACGGGGTCAACACCTGGTATCGCGCGGGCGGGCGCCTGTCGCTCGCGCAGGTGGAGGCCATCTACTGGGACATGGTGCGCAAGGCGGTCTCGGCCTGAGAGGGCCGGACCGCCGCGCGGCGGACCGGCCCTGCGGCGGCGTCAGCCTGCCTTGATGAAGGTGCCGTTGCGGAGTTCCGCCATGGCCTGCAGGAGTTCTTCCCGGCTGTTCATGACGATCGGCCCGTGCCAGGCGACAGGCTCGCGGATCGGCGCGCCCGAGATCAGCAGGAAGCGGACGCCCTCCGGCCCGGCCTGCACCGTCACCTCGTCGCCCGTGCCGAACCGCACGAGCGTCCGGTCTCCCGACAGGTCGCGGATGTTCACCTCCTGGCCCGCCACTTCCTTCTCGAGCAGGACGCCCGCGGGCGCGCTCGCGTCGGCGAAGACGCCCGAGCCCTGGAAGACGTAGGCGAAGGCGCGGCGGTAAGTGTCGATTCTGAAGGTCTTCCTGACGCCGGCGGGCACGAACACGTCGAGATACTGCGGCTCGGCCGCGATGCCGTCCACGGGCCCCGTCTTGCCCCAGAACTCGCCCACGATCACCTTCACCCGCGTGCCGTCGTCGTCGATCACCTCGGGGATGTCGGCGCCCTTCACGTCCTGGTAGCGGGGCGCGGTCATCTTCAGCGAAGACGGCAGGTTCGCCCAGAGCTGGAAGCCGTGCATCTGGCCCTTCGCGTTCCCCTTGGGCATCTCCTGGTGCAGGATTCCCGAACCGGCAGTCATCCACTGCACGTCGCCCGCGCCGAGCGTGCCGGCGTTGCCGAGGCTGTCGCCATGTTCCACCGTGCCCTCGAGCACATAGGTGATGGTTTCGATCCCGCGATGCGGATGCCACGGGAAGCCGCGGAGGTAATGCTCGGGCAGGTCGTTGCGGAAATCGTCGAAGAGGAGGAACGGATCGAGCTCCGAGGGATCCTGGAAGCCGAAGGCGCGGTGCAGGTGCACCCCCGCGCCCTCCATGGTCGGCTGGGCGCGCCGGGTTTCGATGGTCGGTCTGAGCGACATGGCGGTCTCTCCGGTTGACTCTCTCGGTGCTGAGGTAGGTGACGTGGCGCGACCGGGCAACGCGGCGGCCGCGAGGGCGGCTGTGCGGTTCCGCACAGTGGCGCCGCCTCTCGCCATCCGGACGCACCCGCGCTAGAGCAGGCGCGGAACCAGCGAAAAGGGCAGGCATGGGCGCGACGGACGGGCAGGGCGATCGGGTTGAGCTGCGGCTGATGCCGTCGCCGGGGCGGCGGGCCGTCGGGCTGGGCGTGACCTACGGGCTGGGCGGCCTGCTTCTCTACCTTGCCCTTGCGGCGCCGCCCGCGCCTCTCTGGCAGGCTTTCCTGATCCTCGCCGGCGCGGGCGCGCTCTGGACCGCCGAGAAGATGCGGCGCGCCACCCGCGGCGCGGTGGAACTCACCGCCGAGGGGCTGCGCGACGCGGACGGGACGGTGATCGCGCGGATGGAGGAGATCGAGGAGCTGGACCGCGGCATCTTCGCCTTCAAGCCCTCGGGCGGTTTTCTGCTGCGCCTCCGCGCGTCGCGCGCACCGCGCGCCTGGCGGCCGGGGCTCTGGTGGCGCACCGGCCGCCGCGTCGGCGTCGGCGGTGTGACCTCGCGCGGAGAGGCCCGCGCGATGGCGGACCTCATCTCGCTGCGGCTGGCGAAGCGCCGCGGGTGATCGGGGTCAGCTGTCCGCCCAGACCAGCTGCGGCGCGAAGCGCGGGCGGGTGAAGACGAAGGTCTCGAACTGCTGCGTGCCCATGCCGATCCGGTAGATCGGCTTGTAGTCGGCCCAGGTCTGCACGAGGATGATCTGCTCCTCGTCAACCATGCTCGGCAGCACGTCATCCCAGAGGCCGACTTCCGCGGGGGTCAGCTCCTGCGCGACGCCGCGGGCCTCGGACCAGCGCAGGTCGTAGCTCTGGGTGTCCTCGTCCCAGCGCACGACCGAGACGCGGACGCCCGGGTTTTCCAGCTCTCCGTCGGTCAGCATGTCGAAGAGCGTGAGCGTGCTGTCCATGTAGGTGGGCGTGATCTCGAGCGTCTCCCGCGAGAGCATGTCGCCGATCGTGAAGGCCGCCTTGTGGGCGACGCTGTTCTGCCGGAACATGTCGAAGAAGACGAAGGTCGTCGCGAAGGCCCAGAAGATCACGGGCATCAGGATGACCGCCTCGACGGTGAGATTGCCGCGCGTGTCTTCGCGGAAGGCGCGGAGGCGGTCCAGCCACTGTCTCAGCATCGTCGAATCCCCCTCACGGTTCCTGCACGAAGGCCGAGGTCACGACGAGCGCCACGTCGCCCGAGGCATCCGTCGCCATCGCCTTGCCGAGCTTGCTGGCCGGCGAGAGCGGCGCGAACTTGAGGCAGGCACGCATGAGCATCAGCTCGTTGGAGCTGCCCGGCGTCCATTCGCGCAGCGGGTTGACCTCCTCCGAGCGATCCACGCAGTCCGCCTGCGCCGGCAGCGCCTGCCAGTTGCGCATGTCGTTCGGCACCATCTCGAGCTTCAGCGAACTGGTGCAGTCCGGGATGATCGCGGCGTTGTCGCAGATCTGGGTCTTGAGGTCGTCATACTGCGGCGGCGCGCCGGTGCTGAGCCGCAGTTCGCGCACCGCCATGTCGAGCCCGCGCTCCAGCATCGCGTGGCGCACGGTGATGATCCCGATCTCGATCGTGGAGTAGAGGATCACCAGGAAGAGCGGCATCCAGATCGCGAACTCGATGGTCATCGAGCCGTCCTCGCGCCGGAGCCATCGCGCAAGTCGGGCCTTGAACCAATTCATTGGGTCAGCCTCAGCTGGTTGATCTGGTTGGCGATCGCCGAGAAGGCATCCGAGATTTCAACGCCCTGCACGTCGAAATAGTGGCTGGGCGAGGAGGCGCAGTTGCGCATCTCCGTCTGCGCGTTGCCCGGGGCCTCGAAGGAGATCGTGTAGACCGTCACGCCGTTGTCCTTGGCGAAGTTGCAGAGCGCGTAGAAGCGATCCAGGTTCGTCGAGCGCGTGGTGAAGCGTTCACGCTGGGAACTGTCCTGGTTGAGAAGCTCCGTCGTGCCGTTCACGGGATCGAGCGGTTCGGTCGGGCGGAACTGGTCGGTGATCTGGCCGTCCGTCATGAGCACGATCACCTTGCGCCAGCCTTCCTCGTTCCAGTCCGACGGGCGGGCCGAGAACTCCGACGGAACCGCGCCCTGTCCGGCCAGGTGCGAGAAGGCGGACCGCGAGCTCGGATCCAGCAGCGCGAGCCCCCACTTCATCGCGTAATGCGTGCCGGTGCCGTCATGCATGCGGATGTCCTCGATGAAGTCGAGAAGCGCCGCCTCGTCGTTCTGGGCGTACTGGATGCGGGTGTCGTCCTCGGGGCACCAGCCCCAGTCCATCACGTTCGCGGCGATGTCCCAGTACATGAAGTGCGGAACCTGGCGCAGACCGCTCTGGGGCAGGCCCGGGTGGGTGAAATCCGCCGATTGCAGCTCGAGGCAGGAGGAAACCTGCGGCATGACCTCGGCGTAGAAGTCGCTGAAGTTCAGCTCGATGTCCGGCCCCTTGCCGTTGTTCATCGGCTCGCCGTCCAGCGGCGTGCCGTCGACGCTGAAGAACTCGGTCTGGGCCTGGCCGCCCTTGATGGACACGCCGAAGGCGGCGGCCGCGTCCTCGAGCTCGGGCTGCGTGCGCTCGAGGTATTCCGTGACCGACTCGAAATAGGTGTCCACGTCGTCCTTGTTGAACTCGGCGACGTCGCTGCCGGGGTAGCCTTCGATCTTGGCGGCGTAGTCGAGCTCGCCGTCGTGATCCCGGTCGAAGTAGATGACGATGTTCGAGATGTCCTGTTCCCACTCGGGGAAGTGGTCCTCACCCGTGCTGCCGTAGCGGATCCCGTTCAGGTAGTCGAACATCGCCGGGCCGGGGTTCGTCTGGCCGGCGTAGGGCACGACGTTCACGGAGGTCGTGGTGGCCGCATCGCCGCGCAGCACGGTGCTGATGAACTCCTGAGCCGCGGGCTTCAGGTTGTTCATGCGGTTGTTGTAGCGCATCGAGCCCGAGATATCGAGAACGAGCGAAATCTCGACGTTCGGGATCTCCTCCTCGGCGGTGCCGAGGGCCGGGGCGTGGAGGTAGTTCACGCCCAGCATGTCGATGAAGAGCGTCTCCGTCTTGCTGGAGGCGTCGGCGGAGACGGAGCGGTAGTTCAGCCCGTCCTGCACATTCACCGAGGCAAGGAAGTCGCTCATCCCGGCCTTGTCGAAGTAGCTGGCCACGACGCCCGAGGGTTCGAGCGTCTGGTCGAGGTCGGCGGCGGCGAGAACCGCGCGGTCGAGCGTGGCCTGAAGCCGCGTCCGCTTCATCTCGTTCAGCATGAAGTCCGCGCCGACGCCGGCGACCATCAGCATCATGAGGAACATGAAGACGGACCATATGGCGAGAGCGCCGCTCTCGTCCTTGCCGAACCGCGCGCACCTGCGCGCAAGCGCCAGGCGACCCATCTTCGGCGTTCCCCGGCGCGCGTTCCCGGAACGCTGCCCTCGTGCCATATCCACCATGATCGCTACCCCTTGCCGAGACCCCCTTCCCAGCTCAGAGGCCCTTATCGCTCTGAAAAGTGGCGGAAATTGGACCGCATCGCTCCAAATTCGCCGCGATTGTTCCACTGGCGTTAATAAATTGGCGCAAAACGCCGCGACTTTCCTGCGCGCGGGAAACGATATCGCCTCGGCACCGCGCCGAATCGCGACGTCTCGGGCGCGCGGGCCGGGGCGGGGGAAAAAATTGTCGCATCCCGAGGCCCGGGCGTCATACGGTCGGGTCAAAACCGCGGCGCGGCGCGACTCGGGCGCGGAGAGCCAGGGCGGTGAGGAACGACCAGGGAGGAGCGAGGCCATGACGGCGCCGATTCGCGAACCGAGCTTCCGCGAGAGCGTGGATCTGATGTTCAACCGGGCGGTGGCCCTGATGGACCTGCCGCCCGGTCTCGAGCAGAAGATCCGAGTCTGCAACGCCACCTACACGGTGCGGTTCGGCGTCCGGCTGCGGGGACAGATCCAGACCTTCACGGGCTATCGCTCGGTGCACTCCGAGCACATGGAGCCGGTCAAGGGCGGCATCCGCTACTCCTTGGCCGTGAACCACGACGAGGTGGAGGCGCTGGCCGCGCTGATGACCTACAAGTGCGCGCTTGTGGAGACGCCTTTCGGCGGCTCGAAGGGCGGGCTCTGCATCGACCCGCGCGAATACGAGGAGGAGGAGCTCGAGCGGATCACCCGCCGCTTCGCCTACGAGCTCATCAAGCGCGACCTGATCCACCCCGCCCAGAACGTGCCCGCGCCCGACATGGGCACGGGCGAGCGCGAGATGGCCTGGATCGCCGACC
>CAZPCU010000103.1:803-6920 GCA_964585075.1 uncultured Rhodobacterales bacterium | reverse complement strand
GGGCTGATCCTGCTGATCGGCCTGATGGCCAAGAACGGCATCCTGATCGTGGAGTTCGCGAACCAGCTGCGCGACCGGGGGCAGGGGGTGCGCGACGCGATCCTGGGCGCCGCCACGATCCGCCTTCGGCCCGTGATGATGACCATGACCTCCACGGTGCTGGGCGGCGTGCCGTTGATCCTGTCCTCGGGCGCGGGCGCCGAGGCGCGCGAGGCGCTGGGCTGGGTGATCGTGGGCGGGCTCGGGCTCGCCACGCTCTCCACCCTCTACCTCACGCCCGTCGCCTATCTTCTTCTCGCCCGCTTCTCGAAACCGCGGGCCGAGGAGGCGCGGCGGCTGACCCGCGAGCTCGAGGAAGCGTTGGCGGGCTGAGCGCACCGCCGCGCGCTGGCCGGATTAGCGATGCTGCCAAACGGCCAAAGCCGGTCATGCTGGCATTGCCATCAACCGAGTGACCGGATGCGGGCGGAGAGCACGTTCGCCGTGCTGGCTTGAACAAAAAGAGGAAAGTTGTTTCGGCGAAGAGGCCCCGTAATTGGCGGAGTGTCATATGCAAGCTGCAAACGATTCAACTTAAGAGATTTTCAGGGTCTTTTGGGGAGAGTGCGGTAAATAGCCTCTGTCAAACAGGCCATCTGCATATCTCCGTCGAACATATCCAACTGATATGCAGACATATAGGCGCCAGAAATTCGTATAGCCTCGATTCGCCCCTCGATAGGCTTGCTTGCATCTTCAGCGTAATCAACGAGCCGGTTATTGATATTTGAAAAATTTATGGGTCTTTGCCTTGTTGCTTCAGCGGCCCCGCGGAAGAACTCTGGGTCGATCTCGTGTTCTTTGAAGCGCATATTCTGAGAAACGCGATCCTCAAAACAACGAATAACATTCCAAGCCTTCATAAGAAATTTTATTGCCGCCGCTATAAGGCCAACTTGGAAAGACGTTTTGAGGATTGAAAGATAGGAAAATAAAGTAGCCTTCGCTTGTGCGTCGATCTCGATGCCAGCTACACTTGTCTTGGTGAAGGGCGACGGATCAGGCGCTCCAATGAAAAAGATCGGGATAATCAAGATTGGCACGCCCAATTGTGCAAGGTAAAAAGTATACCAAACAATCAACCTTCGGGTTAGAATGTAATGGAGTGCATCTTCTTCGTTGAGTGGTCTATTGTAATTTTGCGGGTTGGCTACTGGAGTGGTGTTGTGTTTGGGCAGCTGTTTCATAAAATGATCCTCTACACTGGGTTGTGCAAAGTCTAGACTATCATGACGCCGCGCGGGCCATCTCGCCGTCCTCGGGGAGCGCGGCCGCGAACTCCGCCCAGACGGGCAGGTGATCGGAGGCGAAGCGCCCCGGCCCCTCGCGCATCACGCCGGCGCCGAACGGCTCCAGCGCCGCGCCATGGGCGATCCTGTCCAGCGGCGCGACGGGGCGGGCGGCGTGGAAGCTCGCCCCCGGCGCCAGGATCTCGAAATCGGGCCTGAGCGCCTCGAGCCCCCGCGCCGGCGACCATTCGTTGAAATCGCCCAGGATCAGCGTTCGGGGCAGCGCGCCGGCGTCGAGCCGCGCGCGGATCGTGGCGAGCTGCCGCCGCCGCCAGCGCCGCAGAAGGCCGAGATGGGTGGCCACGACCCTGACGCTGAAATCGAGGCTCGGCACGGCGATATCCGCGGTGACCGCGCCCCGCGGCTCGAGCCCGGGCAACTCGATCGGGAAGGCCCTGTGGACCACGAGGTCCCGCCGCACGAGGAGCGCGTTGCCATGCACCCCGAGAGAGCCGGGGTTGCCCCCGACGTCCACCACCGCCATGCCGGTGACGGCCTCGATCTCCGCCGCCGGCAGCGCCGCCGGCCGGGCGCCGAGGCGCAGATCGGCTTCCTGCAGGGCGACGATGTCGGCGCGCAGATCGGCGATGGCGGCGATCACGCGCGCGGGATCCCGCCGCCGGTCGAGGCCGACGGCCTTTCGGATGTTCCATGTCGCCACGCGCAGGGCCATGGCGCGCCTCAAAGACGCGGCCCGCGGCCCTGGACATCTCGGGCGGCCTGGGGCGTCACGCCGGTCATGTTCGATCCTCTCGCCACGGCTCGCGCATACCTCCTGGCCGCCTCGCAGCTTCCATGGCCTCGCGGAGCGGCGTTTTGCGTTGTTGCTGCTCTGCCCGGCCGCACGCATGGGCCGGCCGGTCCACGCTCCGGCGTTCCGGCAACGTCAAGGCGATATGTCGAGGCCGCGGCGCCGGAATTCAAGGCGGAGCGCGCCGCGCCGGGCCGCGCCCGCCTCTTTCGCGGCGTCAAAGGATCGGCCCCAGCATCGCGATCGAGTTGTTCCAGAGCCGCTTCCCGACGCCCCAGGCCTCGACCTCCGCCAGCGTGATCTCGCGCGAATCGGCGATGTAGTCCTGCTGGCGCGCGCAGAGCTCGGCGGTCACCGGGTTGCTGCGAAGAAGGATGTTGTTCTCGTAGTTGAGCTCGAAGGACCGGCGGTCGAGGTTGGCCGAACCGATGAGCGCGACCTCGCCGTCGAGGGTGAGCGACTTGGTGTGCAACAGGCCGCCGGCATACTCGAAGATGCGCACGCCCGAGTGCAGCAGTTCCAGGTAGTAGCTGCGGCTCGCCGCGCCGACGATCCAGGAATCGTTCCGGGCCGGCAGGACAAGGCTCGTTCGCACCCCGCGATACCCGGCCGCGCAAAGCGCCGACTGCATGGATTCCGAGGGCACGAAATAGGGGGTCGTGATGACCAGCTCTTCCTGCGCGGCGTGCATGAGGGTTTCGAACATCTCCGGCATCGCCGAGTTGCGCACCGTGGGCCCGGTGCCGATGGCCTGCGCGACCACGTCTCCGGCCGGGGCTCTCGGCGCCTCGGCACGGGCGAGCGCCTCCAGCGCGTCATCCCCGTCCATATGCGTGGCCCAGTCCTGAAGGAAAAGCCGCTGGTTCTGTTCGGCCACCGGGCCTTCGAAGCGCATGACCAGATCGACCCATGGCGCGTATTTCGGTTTCACGCGGAATTCCGGGTCGGCGAAGTTCTGGCTGCCGCAATAGGTGATCGCGCCGTCGATCACGACGATCTTGCGGTGGTTCCGCAGATCGACGCGCCCCCGGATCGGGTGCAGGAGCGGATTGCCGATGGGCAGCGCGGCGGCGACCAGAACGCCGGCCTCCTCCATCTCCTTCCAGTGTCGGGAGCGGATGAGCTTGCGGGAGCCGAGATCGTCGGCCATGGCCCGCACGGTGACGCCCCGCGCCGCGGCGCGCTTCAGCGCCTCGACCATCTTGAGCCCGTTCACGTCCTCGAGCCAGATGTACATGAGCACGTGCACATGGCGTTCGGCCGCGTCGATGTCCTCCACCATCGCGTCGATCGCGGCGTTCGAATCCGCCATGAGGCGCGCCGCGTTGCCGGAGGCGGGCAGAAAGCCGCTGACCGAGTGGCCGAGGTGGAAGATGTGGGCGTGCACCGGGGCGACGCGCGCGATCCGCGCGCGAACGTCGCCGTCGGCGTCCCTCGGCGGGCCGAAGCGCTTGACCGCCTCGCGGTAGCGCGCGACGCGTTTGCGGCCGATGCTCGTCTCCCCGAAGAAGAGATAGGCCAGCATGCCCAGAACCGGCAGCGCCAGGATGACGAGCACCCAGGCGATGCGCGAGGCGGGCTCCCGGTGCGGCCGGAGCAGCGCGCGCAGGATGAAGCCCACCTGCATCGCGATGAGGATCGCGAGCAGCGAGACGACGACGAAGGATGAACTCATTCCGGACTCCCGGCAGCGCGCTCTTGCAGGGCCCGGGCATGCGGCCATCGGCCCCGGCGCCCATGCTTCTGCTGCATCCTCGGGGTTCGTGCGGCCGCGTGCAATCGCCCTGTCCGGATCGGGGCGGACTGAGGGCCCTTTCCGGACCTTCACTCGCACGAATGATTTTTTCCGGCCCGGAACTGGACTAGACTTGCGGGATCGCCAGCGCCGCGCAAGGCAGCGCATGGATGACGGAGGCCGGCAAGGGTGACGCGCAAGCCCGAGAGTCTGACGCAGGATCCCCATGGCCGGAGCGGCCAGAGGGAGAAGGTTCTCGAGGTGGCGATCGGGCGGGAACTCCGCGCCTTCCGCCGCCAGCAGAAGATCACCGTCGCCGAGCTCGCCCAGCAGACCGGGCTCTCGGCGGGGATGCTCTCGAAGATCGAGAACGGCAACATCTCGCCCTCGCTCACCACGCTCCAGGCGCTGGCGCACGCGCTGAGCGTGCCGCTCACCGCCTTCTTCCGCGGCTACGAGGAGCGCCGCGGCGTCGTCCACACGCGCGCGGGAGAGGGCGCGGACGTGGAGCGGGCGGGCACGCGGGCAGGCCACCAGTACACGCTGCTCGGCCATCTCGGCTCCAACGGGAGCGGGGTGGTGGTGGAGCCCTACCTCATCACCCTGTCGAAGGAGACCGATACATTCCCGGTCTTCCAGCACGAAGGGCTGGAGATGATCTACATGCTGGAAGGCGAGGTGGGCTACCGGCATGCCGACGCGCTGTTCGATCTCCGGCCCGGAGACACGCTGTTCTTCGACGCCGACGCGCCGCATGGCCCCGAGGAGTTGCGGCGGCTTCCCATCCGCTACCTCTCGGTCATCTGCTATCCGCAATCGGGCTAGGCGTGGCTGCCTGAATCTTGTGCAGCGGTCTCGCGCGGCGCGGCGGCGAAACCTCCTGTTCCCCGTCTTGACTTTTGCCCCAGAGGAAAATCTGTTTCCTTGCAGTCGCCAGGCCGCGGGGCGGGCGGCGGAACTTCCAGGGGGCTGCCATGTGCGGAATCGTCGGACTGTTTCTCAAGGACCCTGCGCTCGAGCCGCGGCTCGGCGCGCTTCTGGCCGAGATGCTGGTCACCATGACGGATCGCGGCCCCGACAGCGCCGGGCTCGCCGTCTACGCGCCCGGCGGGGCGGGGAAGATCACCCTGCAGTCGGACGACCCGGAGGCGGACTTCGCGGGCCTCGACGAACTCATGGCCGGGGCGCTCGGCGTCGCCGTCACGATGCGCGCGAAGGATAGCCATGCCGTGCTCGAACTGCCCGCCAACCGGCTCGACGCGGCGCGGGCGGCATTGGCCGAACTGCGGCCGGGGCTCAGGGTGATGAGCGCGGGCGAGGCCATCGAGATCTACAAGGAGGTGGGCCTGCCCCGGGACGTGGCCGCGCGCTTCGACCTCGCGGCGATGGCCGGCACCCACGGCATCGGCCACACCCGGATGGCCACCGAATCCGCCGTCACGACGCTCGGCGCGCACCCCTTCTCCACCGGGCCGGACCAGTGCCTCGTGCATAACGGCTCGCTCTCGAACCACCACAACCTGAAGCGCCGCCTCGCCCGGGAAGGCGTCACGGTGCAGACCGAGAACGACAGCGAGGCGGCGGCGGCCTACCTCACCTGGCGGATGCGCGAGGGGGCGAGCCTCGGGGAGGCGCTGGAGGCCGGCCTCGAGGATCTCGACGGATTCTACACCTTCGTCGTGGGCACGAAGGACGGCTTCGGCGTGGTGCGCGACCCGATCGCCTGCAAGCCCGCCGTCATGGCCGAAACCGACGGCTACGTCGCCTTCGGGTCGGAGTATCGCGCCCTCGTCGGCCTGCCGGGCATCGACGCCGCGAGGGTGTGGGAGCCCGAACCCGCCACCGTGTATTTCTGGGCCCGCTGACATGCAGACGATCGACCTCGCCGCCGAAGACCTCCGGACGCTCAACGCAGCGCTGCAGCAGGCGGGCGGAAACGAGACCGAGTGGGAGGTGCTCAATCCCCGGGGCGCCCACGCCCTCGCCGTGGGCCTCGACGCGCCCATCGACGTCACCGTGCGCGGCTCCACCGGCTACTACTGCGCCGGCATGAACAAGCAGGCCACGGTGCGCGTGGCCGGCTCGGCCGGGCCGGGCGTGGCCGAGAACATGATCTCGGGCAGCGTCATCGTGGAAGGCGACGCCAGCCAGTATGCCGGCGCCACGGGCCGCGGCGGTCTTCTGGTCGTGAAGGGCAACGCGAGCTCGCGCTGCGGCATCTCCATGAAGGGCATAGACATCGTGGTGGGCGGGGGCGTGGGCCACATGTCCGCCTTCATGGCGCAGGCCGGCACCCTCGTCGT
>CAZPCU010000103.1:0-793 GCA_964585075.1 uncultured Rhodobacterales bacterium | reverse complement strand
CGCTGGGGGATTCGCTCTACGAGGCGCGCCTCTTCGTCCGCGGGCGGGTGAAGAGCCTCGGCGCGGATTGCGTGGAAAAGGAGATGCGGCCCGAGCATCTTTCGCTTCTCGCGGACCTCCTGGAACGGGCAGGCATGGACGCGCGGCCCGAGGAGTTCCGCCGCTACGGCTCGGCCCGCAAGCTCTACAACTTCGACATCGACAACGCCGGGGCCTACTGATGAGCGACTTTCCGCACACGCCGCCGCGCTTCTCCTGGACCTTCTCGCCCGAGGTGAACGCCGAGATCCGCCGCGCCGCGGACACCGGCATCTACGATATCCGCGGCGGCGGGGCGAAGCGGCGGGTGCCGCATTTCGACGATCTTCTCTTCCTCGGCGCGTCGGTATCGCGCTACCCGCTCGAGGGCTACCGCGAAAGCTGCGGCACCGACGTGGTGCTGGGCGGTCGCCACGCGACGAAGCCGCTGCAGCTCGACATCCCCGTCACCATCGCTGGCATGAGCTTCGGCGCGCTCTCCGGCCCGGCGAAGGAGGCCCTCGGGCGCGGCGCGACGATGGCGGGCACCTCGACCACCACGGGCGACGGCGGCATGACCGACGAGGAGCGCGAGCACTCGAAACTTCTGGTCTACCAGCTGCTGCCCTCGCGCTACGGCATGAACCCCGACGACCTGCGCCGCGCCGACGCCATCGAGGTCGTCGTGGGGCAGGGCGCCAAGCCCGGCGGCGGGGGGATGCTGCTCGGCCAGAAGATCTCGGACCGGGTGGCCGGGATGCGCACGCTGCCCAAG
>CAZPCU010000102.1:0-6936 GCA_964585075.1 uncultured Rhodobacterales bacterium | reverse complement strand
CGTGGGCGAAATGGTGTTCTTCGACCGGTCCTGGTACAATCGTGCGGGTGTCGAGCGGGTGATGGGCTTCTGCGAGCCCAGCGAGTATCTGGAGTTCATGCGCCAGACGCCCGAGATCGAACGGATGCTGGTGCGCTCGGGGATCCGGCTCTTCAAGTACTGGTTCTCCGTCACGCGCGAGGAACAGCGCCGCCGCTTCGACTCGCGCGCCACCGACCCGCTGAAGCGGTGGAAGCTCTCGCCCATCGACAAGGCGAGCCTTGAAAAGTGGGACGACTACACCGAGGCGAAGGAGGCGATGTTCTTCTACACCGACACCGCCGACGCCCCCTGGACGGTGGTGAAGTCGGACGACAAGAAGCGCGCGCGGCTCAACGCGATGCGGCACTTCCTGGCCTCCGTCGACTACCCGGACAAGGATATGCGCATCGTGCGGGGACCCGATCCCCTGATCGTCGGCCGCGCGGACCAGGTCATCCACCGCTCGGAGCATATCCTCGGCCGGGCGCTGCACCCCGACGTGCGCAGGGCCTGACCACGAGGCCGCGGCTCCCGCCACCGCGGTGACGAGGATTCCTGGCCCTGAGGTGATGCGGCACGCGCTTGCCCTGCCGCCGGCAATCATGCCCGAACGATCGCGGGGCGGTTCGAGCCTCTCGCGCGCCCCTCGCCGGGGGTGCGCGGCCGTTGACTCCCGTCAATGCCGCGTCTCGCCGCCATTTGCAGCATGCCTCGACGATGCAGCGACACGAGGACAGAGAAATGGCGATGAAGATGAAACCGGCCGCCGCGGCGCTCGCGCTGGCGTTGACGATGCCCGCCGCCGGATGGTCCCAGGACGTCGAAGCCGGCGAAGAGATCTTCCAGTTCCGCTGTGCCGTTTGCCATGGCGAGGGTGGCAAGGGCGACGGCATCGTGGGCGAGCTCTTCGCCCAGAAACCTTCCGATCTCACTCACCTGACGAAAGAGAACGGCGGCACCTTCCCCTTCATGGAGGTGCTCACCGCCATCGACGGATCGGAGCGGATCGCCGGGCACGGGACGACGGAGATGCCGGTGTGGGGCGAGTTCTTCATGACCCAGGCGCTCGAGGATCGCGGGATCGACCCGAAGGACGCCGCGCAGGTCGTGAGGGGGCGGATGCTCTCGCTCGTTCTCTACATCAGGTCCCTGCAGGAAACCTGACCCGCCCCGCGCGCCGGGCCTTGGTCAAGCGGAAATCCGCGCGGCGCCCACGAGGCGCGGTTGCCGCGCCCCTGCGGGACGCGTAACTTCCGGCCATGCTGCGCACAGCGATCATCGCCCTGCTGACATGCCTCCCCGGGGCGCTCGGGGCCCATCCGCACATCTTCGTCGATGCGAGCGTCGAGGTCGAGATCGACGACGAGGGGATGATCACCGGCGTCGAGGTCACCTGGGTCTACGACGATTTCTTTACCCTTCTCATCCTCGAGGACATGGGGCTCGACCCCGAGGCTGACGGCGTGCTGACGGAGGCCGAGCTCGACCAGCTTCGCGGCTTCGACCTCGTGGAATGGCCCGACTGGTTCGAGGGCGACCTCTACCTCGTCAACGGCGAGGAGACGGCCGAGATCGGCCTGCCCACGGCCACCGGCATCGCGGTCGAGGAAGGCCGGATCGTCGCCTCGCACCGGCGTGACGTGGCGCCCTTCCCGGCGGAGGGTACCGTGATCGAGGCCTACGACCCGACCTTCTACGTGGCCTACGAGCTCGTCGGCGTGCGCCTGCCCGCGCGGTGCAGCGCGCCCATCACCGAGGCCGATCCCGAGGAGGCCGACGCGCGCGTGGCCGAGCTCGTGGGCGAGGTGAACGAGCTTACCTTCGAAACGCTCGAGATCGGGCATCTCTACGCCGACAAGGCCCGGATCACATGCGCCTCGTCCTCCTGACGGCCATGGCCGCCATCGCCGCGCTTGCTGCGTGGCTCTGGCTCTGGGGCGGGGCGGACGACGTCGCGCGCTGGGCGGCCGCGGGCCAGCAGGAGGCGCAGCGCGCCATGGCGGGGGCGCTTCGGGCGCTCAGGGCGGGCGAGCCCGGCGCGCTCGCCACGCTCTGGGGGCTCTGCTTCGCCTACGGCTTCTTCCACGCCGCCGGGCCGGGCCACGGCAAGCTCCTGATCGGCGGCTACGGGGTCGCCCGGCGGGTGCCCGTCCTGCGGCTTTCCGGCCTCGCGCTGGCCTCGAGCCTAGCGCAGGCGGGCACGGCGATCGCGCTGGTCTATGCCGGGGTCTGGGCGCTCGGCTGGACGCGCCAGCAGATGGTGGGCGCGGCCGAGGCGTGGATGGCGCCGCTCTCCTACGCCGCGATCGGGCTGATCGGCCTCTGGCTGGTGGCGCGCGGGGCGCGCAAGCTCTGGCGCCGGCCGCAGGCCCGGCCGGGCGACGATCACGGCCACCAGCCCCATGGCCACGGGCCGGAGGGCGCCTGCGGCTCCTGCGGGCACCGCCACGGCCCCAGCATGGAAGAGGCGGGCGAGGTGTCGAACCTCCGCGACGCCGCGCTTCTCGTGGCGGCGGTGGCGATCCGGCCCTGCACCGGCGCGCTTTTCCTGCTGATCCTCACCTGGCGGATGGATCTCGTCTGGCAGGGCGTCGCGGGGGCGGTGGCGATGGCGCTCGGCACGGCGAGCGTGACGGTGGCGGTCGCCGTCGCGGCGGTGACGATGCGCGAGGGCGCGCTCGCCCAGTTCGCCGGCGGCAGCGGCGCGGCGCGCGCACTGCCGCTGATCGAGATCGGGGCCGGCGCCGTGGTCGCCCTGATCTCCTGGCAGCTGCTCGTCGCCGCGATCTGATCCCGCCTTGCGGGGGGCGCGGGCCGGGGCTAGAGCGCGGCCATGCCCGCCGCCGCCATGTCATATCCCCGGCACGTCCGCGCGATCCTGACGCTGGGCCTGCCGCTCATCGGCGGGCATCTCGCGCAGTTCGCGATTCACCTGACCGACACGGTCATGATGGGCTGGCACTCGGTCGAGGGGCTGGCGGCGCTGGTGCTCGCCACCGCGCTGTGGTTCACGCTCTGGATCATGGGCGCGGGCATCGCCTGGGCGGTGATGCCGCTTGTGGCCTCGGCCGACGCCGAAGGCGACGAAACCGCCGTGCGTCGCGTCACGCGCATGGGGCTCTGGCTGTCCGTTCTCTTCGCGCTGGCCTGCCTGCCGCTCGTCTGGTTCTCGGGCCCGCTCATGCGGCTGCTGGGCCAGACACCGGAGCTTTCGGCAGCGGCCCAGGACTACCTGCGCATCGCGGGGCCCGGCCTCCTGCCGGCGCTCCTCGTGATGGTGCTGAAATCCTACCTCGCCGCGCTGGAGCGAACGCAGGTCGTGCTCTGGATCACCGTGGCGGCCGCCGTGGCGAACGCGGCGTTCAACTACGCGCTCATCTTCGGCAACTGGGGCGCGCCTGAACTCGGGCTGCGCGGCGCCGCCATCGCCTCGGTGGCGACGAACACGCTGGCGCTCCTGTTCTCGGCGGCCTACGCCGTGGCCGCGCTGCCGCATCACCGCCTTTTCGTGCGGCTCTGGCGCCCGGACTGGGACGTGTTCCGGCAGGTGGCGCGGATGGGCGCGGCGATCGGCGTGACGAATCTCGCCGAGGTGGCGCTCTTCTCCGTCTCGTCGGTGATGATGGGCTGGCTCGGCACGGTGCCGCTCGCCGCGCACGGCATCGCGCTGCAGATCGCGTCGGCGACCTTCATGATCCACATGGGCCTGTCCAACGCGGCAACGATCCGGGCGGGCAACGCCTTCGGGCGCGGCGACGCCGAGCATCTCGCGCGGGGCGCGCGCGCCGTGCTGGGGCTGAGCCTTCTGGTCGCGCTCCTGACGATCGTGCTTTTCCTCGCCGCGCCCGGGCCGCTCTACGCGCTCTTCCTCGATCCCGCCGAGCCCGCCCGCGGCGAGATCATGGCGCTGGGCGCGACCCTGCTGGCGATCGCGGCGCTCTTCCAGCTCGTGGACGCCGCGCAGGTGATGGCGCTCGGGCTCCTGAGAGGCGTGCGGGACACCGCCGTCCCGATGGTGATGGCGGCGATCAGCTACTGGGGCGTCGGCATTCCCGGCGCCTGGGTGATGGGCTTCGCGCTCGGATGGGGCGGCGCGGGCGTCTGGCTCGGGCTGACCCTTGGCCTTGCCTGCGCCGGAGTCCTGCTGATGACGCGCTTCTGGCGACGGTCCGTGCCCCGGCTCCGCGCGGGGCCGCGCACGGCGGAGGGCCGCGCGGCCTAGTCGTCGTCGCGCGCCAGCCGCTCGGACTTCCGGCGAACCAGCACGCTGCGCAGGTCGTGCATGGCGAGGAGAAGCGACTCCGTCACCTCGTCGAGCTCGGCATCCGTCGCCCTGGTCTGCGCCCAATGCGCCGTCAGGTTGAGATGGTCCACGGCGCGGAAGATGTCGTCGAGCTGGCGCGCCGCGACGACCTCGCGCCGCTCGTCCAGCCAGTCGCGGATGACGGCGAGGTCGGTCTCGGAAAGCGTGCGCTCGCCCTGCGGCCTGATCTCGCCGTTGCGGATGTTGACGGTGGCGATCGGGTCCATCTCGATCCGGCGGTGGCGGTTCTCCGTATCCACGCGGAACACCAGCGCCCCGTTGTCCCTCACGCGGAAGTAGTAGTCGGGCAGCTCCGCCATGGCCGCCTCAGGAGAGCCCGGCGCAGAAGCGCGCGATGCGCTCGCAGGCGTCTTCGAGCACCGCGTCCGAGGTCGCGTAGCTCACACGGAAATGCGGTGCGAGGCCGAAGGCGGAGCCGAACACCACGGCCACGCCCTCCTCCTCCAGAAGCGCGGCGGCGAAGGCCTCGTCGTCCTTGATGCGCCGCCCGCCCGCCGAGACGCGGCCGATCAGCGCCGCGACCGACGGGAACACGTAGAAGGCACCCTCGGGCACCGGGCAGTCCAGCCCCGGGATCGCGTTCAGCCGCTCGACCACGAGGTCGCGGCGGCGGCGGAAGGCCGCGCGGCTTTCCTCGATGTAGTCCTGCGGGCCGTCGAGCGCGGCCACCGCCGCCCACTGGCTGATCGAGCAGGGGCAGGAGGTGGACTGCGACTGCACCTTGCGCATCGCGGCGATGAGCGGCTCGGGCCCGCCGGCGTAGCCGATCCTCCAGCCGGTCATCGCGTAGGCTTTCGAGACGCCGTTCACCGTGAGCGTCCGCTCGCGCAGGCCCGGCTCCACCTCGGCCGGCGTGCAGAACCGGAAGCCTTCGTAGACGATGTGCTCGTACATGTCGTCCGACATCACCCAGACATGGGGGTGGCGCATCAGAACCTCGGTCAGCGCGCGAAGCTCGTCGCGGCCGTAGCCCGCGCCGGTCGGGTTGGAGGGCGAATTGAAGATGAACCAGCGCGTCCGCGGCGTGATCGCGGCCTCCAGCGCCTCGGGCGTGAGCCTGAAACCCGTCTCGATTCCGCAGGGCACGATCACGGGCTCCGCGCCCGCCATGCGGACCATGTCGGGGTAGCTCACCCAGTAGGGCGCGGGCACGATCACCTCGTCGCCGGGATCGAGCGTGGCCATCAGCGCGTTGAAGAGCACCTGCTTGCCGCCCGAGGACACGCCGATCTCGGCGGGTGTGTAGGCGAGGCCGTTCTCGCGCGCGAACTTCGCCGCGATGGCCTCCTTGAGCTCGGGGATGCCGTCGGGCGCGGTGTATTTCGTTTTTCCCGCCTCGAGTGCCGCGATCGCGGCATCCTTGATGTGGCGGGGCGTGTCAAAGTCGGGCTCGCCGGCGCCCAGCCCGATCACGTCGCGCCCCTCGGCCTTGAGCTCCCGCGCCCGCTGCGTCACGGCGATGGTGGGCGACGGGCGCACGCGCTCGAGGGTCGCGGAAAGGGAGATCATGGGAGGCACCGGTTTGAACTGGGGTGCCCCATGTCTTAGGCTTGGGCGGAAAGGCGATCAAGCGGCGATCGCGGAGCGGACGGGAGAGAACCATGAACGAGATGAGCGACGCCTCCGGCGACTGGTACGGCCCGGAACAGGCCACGTTCGGCGACCGCGTGGCGGCGGCGCGCGAACGCGCCGGGATGACGCAGGCGCAGCTCGCCAAGCGTCTCGGCGTGAAGATCGGCACCCTGCGCGGCTGGGAGGAGGATCTTTCGGAACCCCGCGCCAACCGGCTGTCGATGATGGCGGGAATCCTCAACGTCTCGATCATGTGGCTGCTCACCGGCGAGGGCGAGGGCGTGGAGAGCCCGGCCGAGGAGGAGGCGCTGTCGGCAGACGTGACGGAGCTGCTGACCGAACTCCGCACGCTGAAGACGACGCTGCGCAACACATCCGACCGGCTGGGCAAGCTGGAGAAACGCCTCCGCCAGCGCCTGAAGGAAGAGGCGGCGGCGTGACGGAAGCGCCCGAGACGCGGCTCAAGCGGCTCTCGATGCGCTCCATGCGCCGCGGCACGAAGGAGATGGACCTGATCCTGTCGGGCTTCGCCGCGGCGCGTCTCGAGGGCATGGACGCCAGCGCCCTCGACGCCTACGAGGCGCTGCTCGAGGAGAGCGACCAGGATCTCTACGCCTGGGTGGCGGGGCAGGCGGCCCCGCCCGAGCGCCACGCGCCCCTCATCGGCGAGATACGCGCCCGCCTCGGCATGTCGGGATAGGTGGCATTTTAGGCGTTATCCCGGGGATTTAACCTCTTCTTCGGCATTCCGCGCCAGTCTGCGGCCCGCAAGTCAAGCGGAGACCGGCGCAAGATGAGCATGCAGACGGCGGTGCTGCCCGGCAGCGGGGGCAGCTTCATTGGGTCCTATCTCGAGACGCTCTCCCTGGTGGAGCGGCTGCACCGACTTCTGCTGGACGTCATCAAGGACGAGTTCGAGCGTCTGGGCGTGCTGGAGGTCAACGCGGTGCAGGCGCTCCTCATCTTCAACATCGGCGACAACGAGGTGACGGCCGGCGAACTCAAGACCCGCGGCTACT
>CAZPCU010000101.1:0-6940 GCA_964585075.1 uncultured Rhodobacterales bacterium | reverse complement strand
AAGGTATCGCCGAACTGGATGGGCATCCCGTAGACCGGGACGCCACCCGTGAGGTATAGCGCGATGCCGAAGCCCACCGAGGCCATGCCCAGCGACATCATGAAGGGCGAGACACGGAAGAAGGCGACGCCGATGCCGTTCGCGACGCCGATCATCGTGCCCGCCGCGATGCCGGCGAGGCAGCCCATCGAGATCGCGAGCCAGACCGCGTCGGGCATCGCGCCGTAGATCGAGGCCATCGTCATCGCGCCGACGACGGAGGACAGCGCCAGGATCGTGCCGACCGAAAGGTCGAAGCCCCCGGTGAGCAGGGCGAACATCTGCCCCAGAGACACGATGGTGAGATAGACCGACTGGCGCAGCACGTTCATCAGGTTGCGCCCGGTCAGGAAGTTTTCCGACATCAGCGAGAACACCACGACGGAGATCACCAAGAGGAACGGCAGGATGCCGAGCCGTATGAACAGCCGCTTCAGCCAGTCGGTGGGGCCACCCTTGGGCGTTGCTGCGACAGTGTCGCTCATCAGGCGCTCTCCCTTTCGAAGAAGTGGGCGAGGACGGCTTGCTCGGTCAGTTCCTGCTGCGGCAGTTCTGCCTGGACCTGCCCCCGGTAGAAGACGTAGGCGCGTGTCGCGAGGTGGAGGATCTCGGGCAGATCGGACGAGATCAGAACGATCGCCACGCCCTTTCGCGCGAGATCCACGATGAAGGCGTAGATCGCCGCTCGCGTGCCGACGTCAACGCCCACGGTGGGCTCGTCGAGCACGATCAGGTCGAAGTCGCGGGTAAGCGAGCGGGCCAGCATCGCCTTCTGCTGGTTGCCGCCGGAAAAATGGTCGATGGCCCGCTCGGGCCGCCGGGGCGACAGGTTGAGCCGCTCGGAGAGTTCCGCGACGGTGCGCCGCTCTCCGCTCCAGTCGAGAAACGGGCCGCGCGAGACGGGCGCCACGTCCAGGGCGGCAAGAGTCATGTTCTCGCGCGCCGGCCGCATCATGAGCAGCCCCTCTTCGCGCCGGTCCGCCGGCAGGTAGAGGAAGCCCGCCCGTATGGAGCGTCCGGGGGACCGGCCGGTGACGTCCTCGCCCTTGTAGGTCACGCGCCCCTGCGCAATCGGGAGCGCCCCGAACGCGGCCTGCATGGCTTCGGACTTGCCGGATCCCACGAGGCCGGCAAGCCCGACGATCTCTCCGGCATGAACGTCGAGCGAGACGTTGACGACCGAGCCGGTCGCCGTTGTCACATCCGCCAGCCGCAGAACTTCCGCGCCGGGCGGTCCGAGATCGAGCTCGGGGAAGATCGCGCCCACCTCGCGGCCGGTCATCAGCTGCACCAGCCGGTCCTCGTCGGCCTCGGCGACATCGAGGGTGGCGACATGGCGGCCGTCGCGCAGCACCGTGACCCGGTCGCCGATGCGCCGGATCTCGGCCATGCGGTGGGTGATGTAGACGATGCCGACTCCCCGCTCGGTGAGTTGTTCCACCAGCCGGAAGAGCTGCGCCGTCTCGTGGTCTGTCAGCGATGCGGTCGGCTCGTCGAGAATGAGCACGGAAAGCTCGCCGCGGAAGGCCTTCGCGATCTCGACCATCTGCTGCTCGGCCCGCGTGAGGTGATCCACCGTGCGCTTCGGGTCGAGATCGAAATCGAGCTCGGCGAGCAGGCTCTTCGCCTCGCGCCGCATGTCCCGCTTGTCGAGAAAGCCGCGCCGCGTGTGCTCTGCGCCGAGGAACAGGTTCTCCTCGACCGTCATCTGCGGGATGAGCGAGAACTCCTGGAACACGGCCGAGATGCCGCGTTCCCGCGCGTCGTGGACGCTGTCCAGATCGACGCGTTCGTCGTTCATCTCGATATGGCCCGCGGTCGGGCGGTTCGCGCCCGAGAGCATCGAGATGAGCGTCGATTTGCCCGCCCCGTTCTCGCCGAACAGGACATGCACCTCGCCGGGGCGCAGATCGAAATCCACGCCGTCGAGCGCGCGCACGCCAGGGTAATCCTTGGTGATTCCCTTGGTGGCGATAAGCGGGGCGGGCTGGTTCATTTGCCGCTCACTCCACCCGGAAGACGGGGCGGAAGCCTTCCGGCGCGAGGGTGGACGAGGGGTCGAACTCGTCGTGCGTCTCTTCCGAGACCACGTAGAGCGCGGGCCCGACGTGCTGGTAGTAGTCTTCGCCCTCGAGGATACGGACCGCCTGATCCACCGCGATGCGGCCCTGGATCACGGTGGAATCCGTCGGCGCGGCCATGATCTGCCCGCGGGCGATGCCCCGGTCCACGCCCGGCGTGTAGTAGTAGGAAATCACCTTCACCTGATCCGCCAGGCCCCGCGACCGCAGGATCGGCACGGCGGCTTCGGCCGTGACCGCGGTGCCCACGATGTAGTCGAGATCGGGATAGGTCTCGAGCGCATCCTCGATGAGCGCAGACTGCGCCTCCTTGCCGGTGTCGCCGTATTTGGTGTCCACCACCTCCACGGCCGAGCCTTCCACCGCGCCTAGGAAACCGGAATTGCCTGCCTCGACCCAGCCCGCGCCGGCAGGCCCCGGGAACCACGCGGCCTGGATCGCCTCCGACCCCTCGGGGTGCATCTCGGCGAGGAAGGCCCCCGCCTTGGCGCCCATCTCGCCGAAGGAGACCAGCGACTTCGCCGAAAGCTCCGGCGAGGACATGCCGTTGATGACGTCGATCACCGGAATGTCCTGCGCGCGGACCTGCGAGACCAGGTTGTTGAGACCGTCGAAGGAAATCGCGCCGATGATGACGGCGTCGGCGCCGGCGGCCACGCAGTCCTCGATCTGGCTGATCTGGGTATTGAGCTCGGTGTATCCGCCGGCCTCGACCAGCTGCATCTTCACGCCGAGCCGCTTGGCCTCTTCGGCCACGCCGTAGCCGACGCCGAGCCAGTAGGCATCCTTCATGTGCGGGAAGGAAACGCATATCTCCCACGGCTGGCTGGCCTGCTCGAGCGGCACGTAATCGACAGCGGTGCGAGGCGAGGACATGTCGAAGGGCGGATCCCAGCTCTCGACGGGGTAGGGATACCAGGCATCTTCCTGCGCCTGGGCGGCGGCGGCGGCAAGCGCGAGCGCGGATGCGCCGGCGAGCCCTCTCCAGATTGTCTTGATCGTCATCGTTCAGCCTCCGTGTTGGGGCGCCGGCCCGCGCGATACCGCGTGAGCCGCGTTCTCGGGCGGCGCAACGTCTTGAGCGTCCTGCCTTCGGGCCGGGGATTGCAAATTCATTGATCGGACCTTGAAGTTCTGATTTTTTGATTTTTGCGTGGCGCGCAAGCTGACCTGCCCTTCGCCTCGACCACGCCCGCCGCGCCGCATCGCAAGAGATGAAAGCCATGATTTCCAAGTCTTGTTTCCCTCGCGGCCACGCCGGCGGAGCCCTTCCTGCGCGCGCCGCTGGCGCGCGAGGGCGAGGCACGTGCCTCGAAAAACCGCAACTCAGGTATCGGATTTTCTGATGGAACCGTCGCTGCGCCAGATTCGCTACTTCATCGCCGTCGCCAACTCCGGGCAGGTGTCGCGCGCGGCGCGCGATCTCAACGTGTCGCAGAGCGCGGTGACCACCGCGATAAAGCAGCTCGAGGAGATCGTCGGTTGCCCGCTGTTTCGCAGGCACGTCCGGGGGGTGACGCTCACCCAGGACGGCACGATCTTCCTTCAGCACGCACGCCGAATCTTCGCTGCCGTCGACGAAGCCATCCACGCCCCCCGGCAGACGCGGGACACGGTGTCCGGCACCTTGCGGCTCGCGATGACCTATACCGTGGCGGGCTACTACCTGCCGCAACATCTGGAGCGTTTCGCGCGCCTCCATCCGCGGGTGAAGCTGCAACCGGTCGAGGCACCGCGCAACGAGATCGAGAGCGGCCTCGTTTCCGGGGCCTTCGACCTCGCGGTCCTGCTCACGTCGAACATCGTCGATCAGGAAGGCATCGCCTACCGGACCCTGATGCGCTCGCAGCGCCGCCTCTGGGTGCCGACGCGCCATCACCTGCTCGAGCATCCAACCGTCACGCTGCAGGATGTCGCCGCCGAGCCCTACATCATGCTCACTGTGGACGAGGCGTCGAACACCGCACAGCGCTACTGGAACCGCACCACGTTTCGCCCGAACGTTCTGTTCCGGACCTCCTCCGTCGAGGCGGTGCGCTCCATGGTGGGGTCGGGCATGGGGGTCACGATCCTCTCCGACATGGTCTATCGTCCGTGGTCGCTCGAGGGGCGTCGCGTGGAGGTCATGCCCGTGGCCGGGCCCGTGCCTACGATGGACCTGGGCCTTGCATGGGCCGCCAACGTGGGACTGCCCCCGGCGGCGAAGGTCTTCACGGATTTCATGACGTCGCACGCGGTGCCGGCCGAAGATTGAGGCGCGCTGTGCCGCGCCCGACCCCGACGGCGACGGGCGCGAGGATATGCTGGCGAATTGCGGCGTGCCGGGCTGCCCGGGTTCCTCGCCGCGGGGCTGTCAGACCAATTCGAACCAGTCTCTGCCAGGACGGTGCCGCTGTCCCTTCTGCCGCACAGAGGCCGCGCCACTCAGCGAGAGCGGCCGCGCGGTCGGCCAGGACGTGAGGTCTGCTGGAGAGGCTGCGGTCCTGGTTGAAGTGGTTGCGGACGGAGGCGTGGACGGCGGCGAAGAGCTGCAGACTGCGCATGCGCCGGACGCGCGCGCCGCTCGCCTTCCTCTCCCCGCGGATCCAGGCCGCGATCCGCGGGGCAGCCTCCCGCCCGAGTTCACGCTCCGACGCATCCTGCGCCGCCCGATCCCGCTCGACTGGCAGGAGCAGGAACGCCTCTACGGGATCTGAAGCCGCGCCGCGCCCGCGAATTCCCTGCAAACTCCCCGCCTGCAGGGAATTCCACCCGGAACCGACCCCGCCGATGCGCCCCGAAGAGACCCATCGCGGGACGACGGGCGAAGCCGTCTCTCACGGGCGTCCCTGTCGGCGTGGCAGGCGGGAAAGCGCGGAAAGCTCGGGCGAATGGCCGGTGGTTTTGCATTCGATATCGATAGGTCGGGTCGGTGGCGGAGGGGGCGCGACCTGGGTCCAGCATTCGCAACCCATCCATTGACGCACCGTCTGCGGGCGGCGGTTTGGAGCGCGCGTGATCCGGTCTCAGGGCTGATCTGCCCCGTTGGGAAACAGTTCCGGGAGACTACCACGCCGGTAACGCATGTCGCGAATCCGTTCGAACCCGCGCGCCCGGTCGTGACGGATTTGCTCTTCCGAGGCACTATTGCCAGTCCCAACGGCGTTCGAGCGTCACCGGAGGGTTCACGACCTGCCTGGCCATGACGATCTCACGTTCGTGCCCACGCAGGTGACACCGCGCCCTGGGCCGCGCACCGGCCCAGGGTCTGGCCCGGGACAAGACAAGAAACGCCGCCAGATCCCGCGCAATCGGTCTGGCAATCAATATTCGCGGTCGAGGAGCGCATCGCTGTAGGGATAGCGCGACATCTTGGCGATGCCGGTGTCGGTGATAACGACCTGCTCCTCCAGTTTCACGCCATCCGCCGCGCCGACTTCCCCGATATAGCTTTCCACCGACACGACCATGCCGGGCTCGAGGACGCCATCCTTCGAGTAGCGGTCGAAGTCGCCCTGGTGCGCGACCAGCGGCGTCTCGCCATGCAGGCCCACGCCGTGGATGATCGACGGATAGCGCCGGTCGTAGAAGCGCTCGGGGATCTTCCAGGCGCTCTCGGCCAGGTCGCGATAGCTCAGCCCGGGCCGCAGCAGGTCCATGTTGTAATGGATCTGGTCGTAGGCCATCCGGTAAAGTTCCTTCTGGTAGGCGGTCGGCTTGCCCGGGCCCACATGGAAGGTGCGCGAGAAGTCGCAGTAATAGCCATGGCAGCCGATCGTGTCGGTGTCCATCGCCACGAGCTCGCCCGGCCGCAGGGGCCGTTCGCTGGCCTCGTTGAACCACGGGTTCGTGCGCGGGCCGGAACTCAGCAGCCGGGTCTCGATGAACTCGCCACCCTGCTTGATGACGTTGCCGTAAAGGATCGCGAACAACTCGTTTTCCGTGATGCCGGGCTTGATCGCCTGCTCGACCTCGTAGACCGCGGCCTCGGTCCCGGCGACGGACTGCGCGAGGCAGGCGATCTCCTCTGGCGTCTTGATCCGCCGGCAATGCAGCGTATCTTGCATGCAGTCCACGGCATCGAGCCCCTGCGCCTCCAGCGCGCGGACGAGGTTCACGCCCGCGCGGTCCAGCCCGACCTTGAGGTTGCCGTCGCCATGCTCGCGCACCAGCGCCGCGATCTCCTGCCCGAACGGGTCGGAGGAGACGTCGTCGCGCTGGTTCACCGCCGACCACACCACGTTCGACACCCGGTGCTCGTCGATCGTCTCGAGCCAGGTCGAGACATGGGCGCTGCCGGGATATTCGAAGAGGATGATCGGCCCCTTCACCGGCACGTAGATGTAACGCGTGGAGTTGCGCAGGAAGTAGCCGAACATGTTGCGCGAGCCGGTGGCGTAGCGCTGGTTGTTGGGATCGAAGAGCACGAGCGCGGCGTAGCCTTCTTCGACCATCATCTGCCGCAGGCGCGCCAGCCGCCCGGCGCGCAGGCGTTTGGGGTCGAAGGCTTGGGGAATCGGGTCGGTGTTGCCGGTGGGCGCGGATGGGACGATGGGGATCTCGTCGGGCTCGCGGTCGGTCAGGGCTTCGGCTTCGACGATGCTCATTCGGCTCTCCTTGTCATCTCGGCGCCGACGGGGGCGCCCGGAAGGGTTGGCTGGTTTGCGTCTGCGCTGCCGCGCCGGCGGGGCGGCCGCCGGCATTCAGGCAGTCCCGCGTGCAATCGGCGCAGGCGCAGCCGCCTCGGCCGCGTCAGTCTTCGAGGCTGTCGGAACGGACCACCTCCGTGCGCAGCATCGCTTCGTGCACCGGCGCGATGCGGCCGAAGATGGCGCGGGCCC
>CAZPCU010000100.1:5715-6975 GCA_964585075.1 uncultured Rhodobacterales bacterium | reverse complement strand
AACCTGACCTTCTTCCCGCAGCACTTCCTCGGGCGTCATGGCATGCCGCGCCGCTACATCGACTATCCGGAGGCCTTCGCCTACTGGAACTGGGTGTCGAGCTGGGGCGCGTTCCTCGCCTTCGCGAGCTTCGTGTTCTTCCTCGGGATGATCGCCTGGGCGCTGACCCGCGGCGCGCGCGTCACCGAGAACAACTACTGGAACGAGCACGCGGACACCCTCGAGTGGACGCTCCCCTCGCCGCCGCCGGAGCATACCTTCGAAACGCTTCCGAAGCGCGAGGACTGGGATCATCGGCCCGCCCACTGAGGGCGCGGCACCCGGGATCGGAACGGGAACGGGCCTCGCGCGAAAGCCGGGGCCCGTTTCGCATCCACCGGGAAGGCCCTTGCCCGACGCCGGACGAGACATATCCTAGCGGCATGCCATACGCCTGGACGACGCCCCCCGAACCCGGCCGCGCCGCGGCGATGCGGCTCTGGCCGCATCGCTCCCTGCCGCCGGAAGGCTTCGCCGCCTTCATCCTCGCGACCTTCGCGTTCATCTGCGTTCCACTCTTCGCGGTGCTGGGCACGGTCGTGCTCTGGGGGGTTTTGCCCTTCGTTCTGCTCGCGGTCGCAGGAGTCTGGTGGGGCCTCCGGCGCAGCTACCGGGACGGCCAGCTCTTCGAGGAACTGACCTTCGACGACACGGACATGCGCCTCACCCGGCACGAGCCGCGGGGCGCGGTGCGGGACTGGGCGTGCAACACCTACTGGGCGCGGGTGGAACTGCACGAGACCGGCGGCCCGGTGCCGAACTACGTGACGCTGCGCGGCAACGGGCGCGAGGTGGAAATCGGCGCCTTCCTGAGCGAGCCGGAGCGCAAGGCGCTCTACGCCGACCTCGCGGAGAGCCTGCGGACCTGCAAGCGACCGGGCTGAGCGGGCGCGTCGCCGCTCAGCCGAGGCGCTCCTTCACCTTCGGGCCCACGGCGCCGAAATCCATCTGGCCGGTATATTTCGACTTGAGCGCGCCCATCACGCGGCCCATGTCGCGGATCGACTCGGCGCCGAGTTCCTCGATGGCGGCGTCGATCGCCCGGTCGATCTCCGACGCGCCGAGCTGGCGGGGAAGGAACTCCTGGATCACCTCGATCTCGGCCTGTTCCGCCTCGGCGAGATCGAGCCGCCCGCCCTCCTCGTAGGCGCGCACGCTCTCCTGGCGCTGCTTCACCATCTTCCCGAGGATCGAGAGGATCTCGGCGTCGCCCACCGTCGT
>CAZPCU010000100.1:0-5705 GCA_964585075.1 uncultured Rhodobacterales bacterium | reverse complement strand
GTCGTCTCGCCCTCGTCGCCGCGCATGGCGATCTCGCGGTCCTTGATGGCGGCGTTGATGAGCCGGAGCGTCGAGAGCCGGGTCGCGTCCTTGTCCTTCATCGCCTGTTTGAGGGCGGCGTTGATGCGCGCGCGCAGATCCATGACGGCTCCATCCCCATGTTGCGTCAAAGTCGGGAGCGTAGTCGAAGCCCGCGCCCCGCGCAACCTTGACGCGATGGCCGGAAGATGCGTTCAAATTATTGTTTTTTATACTTTTTTCAGCATCCACGATCGCCCTTGACCCCACCTTCGGCCGCACGTAGCTTGCCGCGTCGACCCAGCCCGGAGACTCGATCATGGCCCAGCCGCGCCCCACCGCCTGCCTCGCCCTCGCGGACGGGACGGTCTTCTTCGGACAGGGCTTCGGCGCCACCGGCAAGGCCCAGGCCGAGCTCTGCTTCAACACCGCGATGACCGGCTACCAGGAAATCATGACCGATCCCTCCTATGCCGGGCAGGTGATCACCTTCACCTTTCCCCATGTCGGCAATGTCGGCGTGAACCCCGAGGACGACGAGGCGGCGGAGCCCGTGGCCGCCGGCATGGTGGTGAAATGGGATCCGACGGAGCCCTCGAACTGGCGCGCCGCCGAGCGGCTGTCGGACTGGCTCGCCCGGCGGGGGCGGATCGCCATCGGGGGCGTGGACACCCGCCGCCTCACCCGCGCCATCCGCCAGCAGGGCGCGCCGCATGTGGCGCTCGCCCATGACCCCGAGGGCAAGTTCGACGTGGGCGCGCTCGTCGCGGCCGCCCGCGCCTTCCCGGGGCTCGAGGGGCTCGACCTCGCGCGGGACGTCACATGCCCGCAGTCCTATCGCTGGGACGAGATGCGCTGGGCCTGGCCCGAGGGCTACACGCGCCAGGCGGAGCCGCGCCACCGCGTCGTGGCGGTGGACTACGGCGCGAAGCGGAACATCCTGCGCTGCCTCGCCTCGGCGGGCTGCGAGGTCACGGTACTGCCCGCCACCGCCACCGCCGAGGAGGTGCTGGCCCATGACCCCGACGGCGTCTTCCTCTCCAACGGCCCGGGCGATCCGGCGGCCACCGGCGAGTACGCGGTGCCCATGATCCGCGAGGTGCTGGCGCGCGAAATGCCCGTGTTCGGCATCTGCCTCGGCCACCAGATGCTCGCCCTCGCCCTCGGCGCGCGCACCATCAAGATGAATCACGGCCATCACGGCGCGAACCACCCGGTGAAGGACCTCGAGACCGGCAAGGTCGAGATCACCTCGATGAACCACGGCTTCACGGTGGACAGCCAGAGCCTCCCCGACGAGGTGATGGAAAGCCACGTCTCGCTCTTCGACGGGTCGAACTGCGGCATCCGCGTGAAGGACCGGCCCGTGTTCTCGGTGGAGTATCACCCCGTAGAGAACCCCGGCCCGCAGGACAGCTACTACCTCTTCGAACGCTTCGCCGCGGCCATGGCGGCGCGACGCTGACCCGGCGGGCATTAACCACCCGTTAACCCTCCCTGCCGATGCTTCCCTCCGCGCCAGCGGCGCGCACGGGACAGCGATGGAAGATCTGCAGCCAGCCCCCGCCGAAATCGGCTTTGTCCGGCCGGCGCGGCCGGACAGCCGGCCGCTCGGGCGCCTTCTCTGCGACCTGGGCTGGATCGACGCGGCGACCCTGCTCGAGGCGCTTCGGGCGCAGAAACGCTGCGGCCGGCCGCTGGGCGAGATCCTGATCGCGCGGGGCCAGCTTTCCGAGACGCAGCTGCAACATGCGCTGGCGCTCCAGTTCGGGGCGCCCACGGTCTCGCGCGCGCGCCACGGCCCCGACGCGGCGCTCGACGGGGCGCTGGATCCGGCATTCTGCCTCGCCAACCGGCTGCTGCCCTGGGCGCGGCGGCGGACCGCGACGCTCGTCGCGACGGCGCGCCCGCAGGACTTCGCCCGCCACCGTCCGGCGCTCGAAGCCGCGCTCGGCCCCGTCCGCATGGCCGTCGCCACCGAGCGCGACATCGAGGCCGCCATCGCCGCCCGGCACGGGGACGAACTCATTGGCCGGGCGGAGGCCAAGGTGGCGCCGGAACTGAGCTGCCGGGACTGGCTGCGCCCGAACCCGGCGCGCCGCCGCGCGAGCCTCCTGCTCGCCGCGGCCGGCGCCGCGGCGGTCATGCTCGTCCCGGGCCTCTTCTTCTCGGCGCTCTTTCTCTGGGCGCTGGCGACGCTCGTCCTGGCCACGGGCATGAAGGCGATGGCCTTCGGCGCGCGGCTGCTCGGCCCCGGCCCGGCGATCGCGCCCCCCGCGCCGCCGCTGCCCGACCGGGTGCCGATCATCACGATCTTCGTGCCGCTCTACGACGAGGGCCGCATCCTGCCCACGCTGATCCGGCGGCTGGAGGCCCTCGACTACCCGCGCGAGGCGCTGGAGGTCCTCCTTATCCTGGAGGAACGGGACGAGGCGACGCGCACCGCCCTCTCCCGGCTCCTGCTCCCGCCGCAGATGCGCGTCGTCGAGGTGCCGCACGGCTCGCTCCGGACGAAGCCGCGCGCGATGAACTACGCGCTCGGCTTCGCGCGCGGAGAGATCGTGGGCATCTACGACGCCGAGGACGCGCCCGAGCCGGATCAGCTCCGCAAGGTCGCGGCCCGCTTCGCCGAAGCGCCCCCGGACGTGGTCTGCCTGCAGGGCGCGCTCGACTACTACAACACCCACTCCACCTGGATCGCGCGCTGCTTCACCATCGAATACGCCACATGGTTCCGCGTCGTCCTGCCCGGCCTCGCCAGGCTCGGCTTCACGATCCCCCTCGGCGGGACGACGCTGTTCTTCCGCCGCGACGCGCTCGAGGCGCTCGGCGGCTGGGACGCCCACAACGTCACCGAGGACTGCGATCTCGGCATCCGCCTCGCCCGGCATGGCTGGCGGACGGAAATGCTGGAAACCGTGACGCGGGAAGAGGCGAACAATCGCGTGGTTCCCTGGGTGCGGCAGCGCTCGCGCTGGCTCAAGGGCTTCATGCTGACCTACGCGGTTCACATGCGCCGGCCGCTCCGGCTGCTGGAGGAGCTCGGGCCGCGCAAGTTCTGGGGGGTGCAGCTTCTCCTCGTCACCGCCACGACGCAGTTTCTCATGGCACCGCTGCTGTGGAGCTTCTGGATCGTGCCGCTCGGGCTCACGCACCCGCTCGAGGCGCCGCTCGGGCGGGAGACGCTGCTCTGGTCGGGAAAGATCTTTCTCGCGAGCGAGGCGCTGGCGCTCGCCGTGGCGCTCGCCGCGGTCGGCATGACAACCCACCGCCGGCTCCGGCGCTGGACGCCCACCATGCATCTCTACTTCCCGCTCGGCGCCTTCGCCGCCTACAAGGCGCTCTACGAGCTGGCCGGGCGCCCCTTCTACTGGGACAAGACGGCCCACGGCCATTCGCTGGACGCGCAGCCTGAAAATTCGCCGCCGCGCGAGGGATGAGCGTTCACCCGCCCTCGGCCACCGAGTCGAGCTTGAGCCGGGTGACGAAGGCCACCGAGATGTGGTCGCGCAGCGCCTTGTAGGCGGCCTTCTCGTCGCGCCGGGCGATCGCGTCCACGATCGCCGCATGTTCGGCCAGCGCCTTCTCGCCCCGCCCCTCGGCGGCGAGCGATGTCGTCGCCATGAGCGCCATGGACCGGTGCACGAGGTCGAGCTGCTGCACGAGGTAGCGGTTGTGCGAGGCGAGGTGGATCTGCTTGTGGAAGCGCCGGTTCGCCCGCGCCAGCGCCGACGGGTCGTCGAGAAGCGCGCGATCCTCCTTCACCATGTCGCGCAGCACCTGGATCTCCTCCTCGGTCGCGTGGCGCGCGGCGAGGCTGGCCGCCAGCCCCTCGAGTTCGCAGCGCACGACGTAAAGCTCGGCCATCTGGTTGTGGTCGAGCGAGGCCACGATCAGCGACCGCCCGTCGCGGGTGAGCAGGGATTGCGTCTCGAGCCGCTGCAGCGCCTCCCGGATCGGCGTGCGCGAGACGCCGAAGCGCTCGGCGAGCTCGGACTCCACGAGCCGGTCCCCGGGCTTGTAGAGCCCGCTGTCGATGGCCTCGAGGATGAGGGTGTAGGCGTCCTTCTGCGGCGTCTTGATCTGTTCCATCGGCATGTCCCTGCGTGAACCCGGCGAGAATATCCCCCGCGCCGCAGCGCAACAAGGCCGCCCGTTGCGCCCAGGCGCCGCAGCGCCCTACATTCTGCCATCATGCCCAAGGAGCACTTTTCCCACGTCGCCCACTGGGTCTTCGACCTCGACAACACGCTCTACCCGCCGGAGGCGCGGCTCTTCGACCAGATCGAGGCGCGCATGACAACCTTTGTCATGGAGTTCCTGCGCGTCGAGCGCGCCGAGGCCGACTGCATCCGTCACGCCTATTGGCGCGAGCACGGCACCACGCTGGCCGGTCTGATGCGGCGGCACGATCTCGATCCCGGCCGGTATCTGCACGAGGTCCACGACATTTCGCTCGACCATCTCGATCCCGACCCGGACCTTGCGCGCGCGATCCGGGGGCTGCCGGGGCGCAAGATCGTCTACACCAACGGCTCGGGCGACTACGCGGGCCGGGTGGTGGTGGCGCGGGGGCTCTCGGGGGTGTTCGACGCGGTCTACGGCGTGGAGCACGCGGGCTTCCGCCCCAAGCCCGAGGCCGGGGCCTTTGCCGCTGTGCTCGAGCGCGACGGATCGGAGGCGGGGCGCGCGGCGATGTTCGAGGACGATCCGCGCAATCTCGCCGCGCCGCACGAGATGGGGATGCGCACCGTCCATGTCGCGCCCGAGCCGGTGACGGCGGCGCATATTCATCATCATACCGACGATCTTGGCGGTTTCCTCACGCGGCTGGTCTGAGCCTTCGCACCTGCGGCGAGACGTCCCTTTGAAGATCATGGGGGCGGCCTTACCTGAGCGTAAAGCTCACCGATTTCCGGAAAGGACCAGCAATGACCGCGACCGACACCCATGCCGCACCGCAGGCCGAAACCGACGCCGAGACGGTGACCTCGCTGCGCATCCTGCTGAGCGTGGCCGTCTTTGTCGCAGGCTGGGCGACGAGCGTTGCGCTCTGGGGCATTCCCGGGCTTTATATCCCCGCGCTGGCGCTGGTGCCGGTCGCGTGGGTGATGCTGATCGTCATCTCGCGGGGCTGAGCCCGAGGCGGGTGCGGCGAAAAAGGGGGGAACATGACGCGCGAACATGTCGATATCCTGATCTCGGGCGGGGGCGTGGCCGGCCTTGCGGCGGCTTCGGTGTTCGGACAGGCGGGGTTTTCGGTGCTTTGCGTCGATCCCGCCCCGCCGGTGACTGAGCGCGAGGCCGACGGGGCGGACCTTCGCACCACTGCCTTCCTGCAACCGGCGCAGGCGCTGCTGGAGCGCGCGGGGCTGTGGGAGCGGCTGGCCCCCCATGCCATGCCGCTGCAGGTGATGCGGATCGTGGATGCGGGCGGGGCCGAACCCGAGCCGCGCATCGTCAGGGATTTCGACGCGTCCGACATCTCCGACCGGCCCTTTGGCTGGAACCTGCCCAACTGGCTCCTGCGACGCGAGATGGTGGCGTATCTGGATGATCTGCCGGGCGTCACCTTCCGCCCCGGCACCGGCACGACCTCGCTGCTGACTCGAGAGCGCGAGGCGCGGGTCGGGCTGAGCGACGGCACCCGCGTGACTCCGCGAAAGGATTCGCCCGAATAATCCCGG
>CAZPCU010000099.1:0-7004 GCA_964585075.1 uncultured Rhodobacterales bacterium | reverse complement strand
ACGCCCGCGCGACCGTGCAGAAGCTGCTGGAAGTGCGTGCGGTGCCGGTCGTCAACGAGAACGACACGGTGGCGACCGACGAGATCCGCTACGGCGACAACGACCGGCTGGCCGCGCAGGTCGCCGTCACGGTGGGGGCGGACCAGCTCGTGCTTCTCTCGGACGTGGACGGCTTCTACACCGCGAACCCCGCCGAGGACCCGACGGCGCGGCGGCTCGACGTGATCGAGGCGATCACGCCCGAGATCGAGGCGATGGCGGGGGATGCGGGAAGCGGGCTCTCCAAGGGGGGCATGAAGACGAAGCTCATGGCCGCGCGCACCGCGACGGCGGCGGGCTGCGCGCTGGCGATCACGCGGGGCACGCGGACGCACCCGCTCCGTGCGCTGGAACAGGGCGCGCCGGCCACCTGGTTCACCCCGCAGACGGACCCGGCCTCCGCCCGGAAGCGCTGGATCGCGGCCATGAAGCCCCGGGGCGAGATCCGGGTGGACGCGGGCGCGGCCGCGGCGCTCTCGCGCGGCAAGAGCCTGCTGCCCGCGGGCGTCACCGCCGTCTCGGGCGCCTTCGGGCGCGGCGACCCGGTGGCGATCGCCGACGCCGCCGGCGCAAAGCTGGGGCAGGGGCTGTCCCGCTACACCGCCGAGGAGGCGCGCGCCATCGCCGGGCGGCGCTCCTCCGAGATCGAGGCCGCGCTCGGCTATCCCGGCCGCGCGGCGCTCGTCCACCGCGACGACATGGCGCTCTGAGGCGCGTGCGATTATACTCTTCCGGAGAGATCCGGGCCCAAGCGAGGGGGACGCCCATGAAGGACCTGCCCGACATTCCCGCGATGATGGACGGCCTCGGCCGGCGCGCCCGCGCTGCCGCGACCGAGCTCGCCTACGCCGATCCTGCCGCCAGGACGCGCGCGCTCGAGGCCGCCGCCGACGCGCTCGAGGCGCAGTGCGCCGATCTTCTGGCCGCCAACGGCAAGGACATGGATTTCGGCCGCGAGAAGGGGCTTTCGCCCGCGATGCTGGACCGCCTCGCGCTCGACGAGACGCGCGTCGCAGGGATCGCGGCGGGGCTGCGCGCCGTGGCCGCCCAGCCCGACCCGGTGGGCGAGGTGATGGCGGAATGGGACCGGCCCTCGGGCCTGCATATCCGCCGCGTGCGCACGCCGCTCGGGGTGATCGGCGTGATCTACGAAAGCCGGCCCAACGTGACAGCCGACGCGGGCGCGCTCTGCCTCAAGGCAGGGAACGCGGTGATCCTGCGCGGAGGCTCGGAGAGCCTGCATTCCTCCGGCGCGATCCACGCCTGTCTTCAGGAGGGCCTCGCGGCGGCCGGGCTGCCGCGCGACGCGATCCAGCTGGTGCCGACCCGCGACCGCGCCGCTGTCTCCGAGATGCTGGCGATGACCGAGCATATCGACGTGATCGTGCCCCGCGGCGGCAAGGGGCTCGTCGGGCTGGTGCAGCGCGAGGCGCGTGTGCCCGTCTTCGCCCATCTCGAGGGGATCGTGCACATCTACATCGACGCCGCCGCCGATCCCGTGAAGGCGCTCAAGGTGGTCCGCAACGCCAAGACCCGGCGGCCGGGAATCTGCGGCGCCGCGGAATGCCTGCTGGTGCACGAGGCCGTGGCCGACAGCGTGGGGCAGGGCGTGATCCGCGCCCTTGTCGAGGCCGGCGTCACGGTGCACGCCGACGCGCGCCTCGCGCGGATCGAGGGCACGGTGCCCGCCACCGAGGCGGATTGGGGGCGCGAGTATCTCGACATGGACATCGCCGCGAAGGTCGTGCCCGACATCGACGCCGCCATCGCGCATATCCGCGCCTACGGCTCGCAGCACACGGACTGCATCCTGACTGAGGACGACGCCGCGGCGTCGCGGTTCTTCGAGCGGCTCGACAGCGCGATCCTCATGCGCAACGCCTCGACCCAGTTCGCCGACGGGGGGGAGTTCGGCATGGGCGCGGAGATCGGCATCGCCACGGGCAAGCTTCACGCGCGCGGGCCCGTGGGCGCGCAGCAGCTGACGAGCTTCAAGTATCTCGTGGAGGGCGACGGGACGGTGCGGAGCTGACCGCTCCCGGTGCCTAGACCGCCATGGCGATCCGGTCCTCGGCCATCTCCACGTCGATGGCCCGTCGCCCGGCGGCGGCCTGCACCGCGAGAAGCGCGAACTGCACCGAGGCCGGCGTGACCTCGCCCGGCCCGCCGGGCGAGGCGAGGCCGTCCCAGAGAGCGGGCTCCGCGCGAAGGCGCGGGGCGGTGCCGTCGAGGCGCCAGCGCCCCGCCTCCCGGCCCATCCGCAGTTCGCCGCCGAGGGGCATCGCGCTTTCGAGGCAAAGGAGCGCGAGGAAGCCGAGCTGCACGTCCGGCCGGGCGAGATCCTCCGCCACCTCCCAGCGGAGCGCGAGGCGCCCGCCCGCCAGGTATTCCTCGGCGAGTGCGCGGGCCTCCTCCGCGCCGATCCGCTGGTCGCTCGCCCCGGTGCCGAAGGCCAGGCGATAGAATCGGATCCGCGCCTGCGCGCTGGCGCAGCTTTCGGAGATGAGCGCCATTTCCTCGCGTCCGGGCGCGGGGCCGGAGAGCGAGAGCAGCTCCAGCCCGTTGCCGATGGCCCCGATCGGGCTGACGAGGTCGTGGCAGATCCGGCTCCCTATGAGACCGGCGAGATCGCGGCTAGGCTCGGTCATGACCGGGGGCAGACAGGAAGGCGGAAATCCATGAACGACATGAACGCGCTGCTGGAGCCGGGGATGCTGGTGCGCCATCCCGATCGCCCCGACTGGGGCGTTGGGCAGGTGCAGTCCAACATCGGCGGGCGCATCACCGTGAACTTCCGGGAGGAAGGCAAGGTGGTGATAGACGGATCCCGCGTCGCGCTCATACCGGTCATGGAGGAGTGATTCCGTTACTGAAATGTAAACACAACTCCCGATGGCGCTGATTGGACCAAAAAACACGCCATAGGCGTTGCAAGGGTGTCGCGGTTGCCAATCCGGACACGCTTGCCTAGACACGCCGGACACCATCCTGACGAAGGCCGATGTCCGCAGACGAGCCCCTCTTCCGCGTGGCGCTGGCGACCGCCGAGCTCGATCTCCTCGCCGCGCAGCGCCTGCGCTACGCGGTCTTCGTGTCCGAGCTCGGCGGCGGCGGACCCCTCGTGGACCATGAGCGGCGGCTCGAGCGCGACCGTTTCGACCCGTTCTTCGACCATCTCGTGCTGATCGACGCGCGCCGCGATCCCGCGGCGCTCGACCATGTCGTGGGCGTCTACCGCGTGATGCGGGACGACCAGGCCCGTGCCGCGGGGCAGTTCTATTCCGAGGACGAATACGATCTCGCGCCGCTCCGCGCGGATGGCCGGAGGCTCATGGAGCTCGGCCGCTCCTGCCTGCATCCCGACTACCGGGGCGGGGCCGCGATGTATCACCTCTGGAGCGGGCTCGCCGATTACGTGGCCCGGCACGGGATTGAGCTCATGTTCGGGGTGGCGAGCTTCCACGGCACCGAGGTGGCCGCGTTGGCCGAGCCGCTCGCGCTCCTGCATCACCGCCACCTCGCGCCCCCGGAACTGCGCGTGCGCTCGCGGGACTTCCGGAGCATGGATCTCATGCCCGAGGGCCGGATCGACCGGCGCCGGGCGATGCTCAAGGTGCCGGCGCTGATCAAGGCCTATCTGCGGCTCGGCGGCATGGTGGGAGAGGGCGCCTATGTCGATCGGGTCTTCAACACCACCGATGTCTGCCTCGTGATGGACACGGCGCGGATGAATCCCCGGCAATCCGCGCTTTACACCCGGGCCGCGGCGCGATGAGCCGCACCTGGCGCGGCGCGGCGCCGCCAGAGGACCGCCCGATCGGCCCGCTCGGCTGGGCGCTGGCGGCGCTGCGCGGCCTCCCGCTCGCCCTGGTGGTGTTCGGCGGCCTCGCGCTCCTTCTCCTTCTCCGGCTGCCCGAGCGCCCGATCTTCGGCCCGGCGCGGCCGGTGACTCCCTGGATCACCCAGGGCGTCTGCCGCATGGCGCTTTTCCTTCTCGGGATCCGCGTCCGGCAGCACGGACAGCCGATGACGGGCGAGGGCGCGATGGTGGCCAATCACAGTTCCTGGGCGGACATTTTCGCGCTGAACGCGGGCGCGCGGCTCTACTTCGTGGCCAAGGCCGAAGTTGCGGGCTGGCCCGGCATCGGCTGGCTGGCGCGCGCCACCGGCACGCTTTTCATCCTGCGCGATCCGCGCCAGGCCGCGGCGCAGCGCGTGGCCTTCGAGACGCGGCTCCTGGCGGGCCACCGCCTGCTTTTCTTCCCCGAGGGCACCTCGACCGATGGCCGCCGGGTTCTGCCTTTCAAGCCAACGCTTTTCGAGGCGTTCTTCAATCCCGCGCTCTCATCCCGGATGCAGGTTCAGCCGGTTTCGGTGATCTGGCATGCGCCGCGGGGCGAGGATCCGCGCTTCTACGGCTGGTGGGGCGACATGGCGTTCGGCCCCCACCTGCTGAAGCTTCTCGCGACGCCGAAGCGCGGGGCGGTGGAGGTGATCTGGCATCCGCCCCTCGCCGTCTCGGGGTTCGAGGGGCGGAAGGCGCTCGCGGCCGCGCTAGAGCGCGCGGTGCGCGCCGGCGTGGAGGCGGGGCTCTCCTAGGGGGCCATCGCCGCGATCAGCCGGCCGAGCGCACCTGCCGGATCATCCTCGCGCCAGATCTCCTCGCCCAGGGCGAAGAAATCCGTGACGGGGGCGAGCCGCGCGACGCGCTCGGCGTCCAGCGCGCCCTCGGCGACGACTGGGAGCTCGATCATCTCCGACCACCAGGCGAAAAGCTCGGTCTCGGCCACCCGGCCGTCCCCGAGCCCCGTCGCCCCCACGGGTCCGAAGCTCACGTAATCGGCGCCCGCCTCGCCGGCCGACATCCCCTCGTGCCGCGAGATGCCGCAGAAGGCGCCAACGATGGGCTCCGCCCCCAGCGACGCGCGCGCCTTGCGCACGCCCCGCGCGCCGTGAAGAAGGTGCACGCCGTCGAGGCCGTGCGGCTCCACCAGGGCGAGGTGCTCGGCCACCACGATGGGCACGTCGCGCGCGTGCGCCACCTCGCGCAGCATGTCCGCCGCCCGCGCGACCTCGCCTGCGTCCTGCGTGGCCAGGGCGAGGCGCAGGCAGGCCACGGGATGGGCGTCGAGCACGCCCGCGAGCCGATCGGCGAAGGCGTCGCGCTCGAAGGCGGGGGGCGTCACGAGGTAGATCTGCGGCTGCTCGGGCTCGGCCATTTCGCGGCTCCTGTCGTTCCGTCGCCGGCCCCTATAGCGCGGGGCGCGGGGCTTGGCCACAAGTCCGCCGCCCGCGCTTGCGGCGGCGCCCGGGCGCGGCTATCAGGCGCCCGAACCGAACCGCCCGGGAGCCCCATGACCGACACGCCGCGCCAGCCCGCCTTCGTCCTCGTACGCCCGCAGATGGGCGAGAACATCGGCGCGGCGGCGCGGGGCATGTGGAACTTCGGGCTGGGCCGGATGCGGGTGGTCGATCCGCGGGACGGCTGGCCCAACCCGAAGGCCGTGGCGATGGCGAGCGGGGCGGGGCGGCTGCTCGACGCGGCGCAGGTCTTCGAGGACACCGCCGCCGCCGTCGCCGACGCCACCCATGTCTACGCCACCACGGCGCGCCCGCGCGACATGACGATGCCGGTCCTGAGCCCCGAGCGCGCCATGGCCGACGCGCGCGACCGCCTCGCCGCGGGCGAACGTGTCGCGATCCTCTTCGGGCCCGAGCGCACCGGGCTCGAGAATGACGACATCGCCCGGGCGAACACGGTCGTCACGGTGCCGGTGAACCCCGATTTCCCGAGCCTCAACCTGGCGCAATGCGTGCTCCTCACCGCTTATGAATGGCGCCGCCAGACGGCCGATGTGATGCACGAGGCGATCGACACCGGCCGCGGCGGCTGGGCGACACAGGGCGAGGTGGAGATCCTGGCGCAGCATTGGGAGGACCGGCTCGGGGAGGCGGGCTTCTTCTTTCCGGAGCACAAGGCCGAGGGGATGCGCCGCAACCTGCGCAACCTCTGGTCCCGCATGCCGCTGACGCAGATGGACGTGCGGATCCTCCACGGCGCGCTTCGGCAGCTCGTGCGGGGGAAGGCCGGCGACTGAGCGGCGCGGCCCGTCGAGCCGAGGCCTGACGCGGGCCGGGCTGCGACCCTTCGGCCCGCCGCGCTCGCTTGCCGAGCCGCGCGCCAGTGCGTAGGTATCCCCCTGCGAACTGGAGGCGGGGATGAGCGAGAAACGCAAGCTCTTCGAGGAAGTGGGCGAGGCCGGCCGGCCGACTGAGGCGCCGCGGGGCGGCATGATCGACGCCGGGCGGCGCGGCGCGCGCGGCGCGGTGCGCGTCTGGCTGATGATCCTCTTCGCCCTCGTCGTGGCGATGATCGCGGTGGGCGGGCTCACCCGGCTCACCGATTCCGGGCTTTCGATCACCGAGTGGCGCCCGGTGACGGGCGCGCTGCCGCCGATGTCGGCCGAGGACTGGCAGAGGGAGTTCGACCTCTACCGGCAGATCCCCGAATACCAGTTGCAGAACAAGGGGATGAGTCTCGCCGAGTTCAAGTTCATCTACTGGTGGGAATGGGGCCACCGCCAGCTCGGCCGCTTCATCGGCCTCGTCTGGGCCGCGGGGTTCCTGGGCTTCCTGGTCACGCGGAAGATCCCGCCAGGCTGGACCGGGCGGCTCTTCTTCCTCGGCGTCCTGGGCGGCCTTCAGGGCGCGATCGGCTGGTGGATGGTGTCCTCGGGGCTGACCGGCACGATGCTCGACGTGGCCTCCTATCGCCTCGCCATCCACCTCGGCCTCGCCTTCGTGATTCTGGGCCTCATCGCCTGGTACGTCTTCCGGCTCGGCCGGACCGAGGCCGCGCTCCTGCAGGCGCGCCGGAGCCGGGAGCCGAAACTGTTCTCGATGTCGACGGGGCTGATGCATTTCGCGATGCTCCAGATCCTGCTCGGCGCGCTCGTGGCCGGGAT
>CAZPCU010000098.1:0-7008 GCA_964585075.1 uncultured Rhodobacterales bacterium | reverse complement strand
GCCCATCTGGGCGCGCCCGCCCGCGGCCCGGGGCGGAGCTTCCTGTGAGCCTCGCCGCGCTTCCGAAGGCAGAGCTGCACCTTCATCTGGAAGGCGCGGCGCCGCCGGAGTTCATCCGCCGGGTCGCGGCGGAGAAACGCGCCGACATCTCGCGGGCCTTCGGGCCGGAGGGCGGCTACGCCTTCGAGGATTTCGCCCGCTTCCTAGAGGTTTACGAGGCCGCGACGAGCGTGCTGACGACGCCCGAGGACTACCACCGCCTCACCCTCGCCGTGCTCGAGGCGAGCGCCGCCGAGGGCGTGATCTACACCGAGGCGTTCCTGAGTCCCGATTTCTGCGGCGGCGGCGACGTGGCCGCGTGGCGGGACTATCTCGGCGCGATCCGCGAGGCGGCGGAACTCGCGCGCGCGCACCACGGCATCGAGATGCGCGGCGTCGTCACCTGCATCCGCCATTTCGGCCCCGACACGGCCAAGCGCGCCGCGCTCTGCGCCGCCGAGACGGCCGGCGATTTCGTCACCGGCTTCGGCATGGGCGGCGACGAGCGGCGGGGGCGGCAGGGCGATTTCGCCTACAGCTTCGACATGGCGCGCGAGGCGAAGCTCGGGCTCACCACCCATGCCGGGGAATGGGCGGGCCCCGAGTCGGTGCGCGAGGCGCTCGACGATTTGCGGGTGGCGCGGATCGGCCACGGCGTCCGCGCCGCCGAAGACCCCGATCTCGTGGCGCGCCTCGCGGAGGGGCAGGTCACGCTCGAGGTCTGCCCCGGCTCCAACGTCGCGCTGGGGCTCTACGCTTCCGTCGCGGACCATCCCATCGAAGCGCTCCGCGCGGCGGGGGTGCCGGTGACCGTCTCCACAGACGACCCGCCCTTCTTCCGCACCTCCCTGACCGCGGAATACGACGCGCTGCACGCGGCCTTCGGCTGGGAGGAGGAGGATTTCGCCGAGCTGAACCGCGCGGCCCTCCGCGCCGCGTTCTGCGACGAGGACACCCGCGCGCGGCTTCTGAAGCGGATCGGCGGCGCGGCCTGAACGGCCGGCCTGTCCGGCGGCGCGCCGCATCCGCGCAGGCCGTGATCATCGGCGGTTTTCGCGGCGCCCCATTGCGCCTAGAAAGGGCCGAACCACAGCCCGGGACGACCGCAGATGAACGACACCACCCGCCGCGAAAAGCTCACGATCGTCAACCACCCGCTGGTGCAGCACAAGCTCACCCACATGCGGGAAAAGACCACGTCCACCGCCGGTTTCCGCCGCCTCCTGCGCGAGATCAGCCAGCTTCTGGCCTACGAGGTCACGCGCGACCTCACCCTGACGACGAAGCCGATCGAGACTCCCATGGGCGAGATGGACGCGCCGGTGCTCGCCGGCAAGAAGCTCGCGCTCATCTCGATCCTGCGCGCCGGGAACGGGCTCCTCGACGGTGTGCTGGAACTCGTGCCCTCCGCGCGGGTGGGCTTCGTCGGCCTCTACCGCGACGAGGAGACGCTGCAGCCCGTCCAGTACTACTTCAAGGTGCCCGACGGGCTCGGGGACCGGACGGTGATCGTGGTGGATCCGATGCTCGCCACGGGAAACTCCTCGGCCAAGGCGATCGATCTTCTGAAGGAGGCCGGAGCGCGGGACGTGCGCTTCCTCTGCCTGCTCGCCGCCCCCGAGGGCGTGCAGCGGATGCAGGAGGCGCATCCCGACGTGCCAATCATCACGGCGGCGCTGGACGAGCGGCTGAACGAGAAGGGCTACATCGTGCCGGGCCTCGGAGATGCCGGGGACCGCATGTACGGCACAAAATGATGCGGATAATCCCCGCATGATGTAGACGGGCGCTTTACGTAGCGCCCATATTGCGGCATTCTTCCTTCAAGCTTGAGGGGGCCGCCATGTCATTCTCCCGTCCGTTGCCCGCAGCCGCGTTCGCGTTCGCCATCCTGTGCACCGCCGCTCCGGGCCATGCCCAATCCCTGCGCGATGCCGAGCCGCCGGCCGAGTTCCCGCCCTCCTCCTACGAGGGGCGGCAATACGTGGACAGCCGCGGCTGCGTCTACATCCGTGCCGGGCTGGACGGGAACGTGACCTGGGTGCCGCGCGTCAACCGCGACCGGCAACAGCTCTGCGGCTTCCAGCCCACCTTCGCCCAGGCGCCGGATCCGGCGGCGGATCCCGCACCGGAGGAGCCCCGCGTCGTCGAGGCTGCGCCCGAAGCCCCGGCCGCCGGGCGCCAGACCGCCGCCGCGCGGGAGGCCGAGGCCGCGGAGAGACAGGCGGAAGCGCGCAGGCAGGCCGAAGCCCGCCGCCAGGCGGAGGCACGACGGCAGGCGGAGGCTCGGCGCCAGGCGGAAGCGCGCCGCCAGGCCGCGTTCGAGGCACAGCTTCGCGCCTCGGCCGGAAAGCCCGTGCGGATCATCACCTGCGGCGGGGCGACCGGCAGCAGCGGCACCGTGGTGCAGGCTCCGAACGGCGTTCGTATCCGCTGCGGCACGGCCGCCGAGGCGCAGGCCGGACGGGTGGCGGACGCGGGCGGGCATCGGCGCAACATGCCGGGCCACAACACGACGGTCATCTACCGGACGGTGGACGGGCGCACCGTCTCGGGCAAGGCGCGGATCATCCCGCGCCACCTCTACCGCGCTCCGGAGCCGACGCATCGCCGCGTCCAGGTGCCCGAGGGCTACCGCCCCGCCTGGGAGGACGACCGGCTCAACCCGCGCCGCGGCGAGCAGTCGCCGGAGGGGCGCGCGCAGATGCGCCTTGTCTGGACCGACACTGTCCCGCGCAGGCTGATCGACCCCGAAAGCGGGCGCGACGTCACCGCCGACAACCCGCGGCTCTTCTACCCGTTCACGGACATGGAGACGCAGGAAACCTACCTTTCGATGCGGGACCGCGTCCTCGTGCTGAAGGCAGCGGACGGGCGGGTGAAGCTCGTGCCGCGCCCGGGCGAGACCGGCCGCAGCGTCACCGTCTCCACCCGCTCCGACCCGGCCGAGATGCGACGGCCGGCGGAGACTTCCCGCCGCTTCGGCGCGCTCGATCATCGCTACCTCCAGATCGGGCTTTTCGGCAGCCGCGATGCGGCCCATGCGGCCGGCCGCCGCCTCGCGGGGCTCGGGATGACGGTGCGCCTCGGCACGCTCGTGCGGGGCAGCGAGCGGACGCCGACGCTCGTCGCGGGGCCGTTTTCCGACGCGGCGGCGCTCGCCCGGGCGGCAGAGACGGCGCGCGCCGCCGGCATGGGCGCGGTCATCCCGCGCCGCTGACGCCCGCTCTCAGTTTCCGCAGATCGCTTGCAGACGCAGCCAGTCCGCGTCGCTCAGCACCGGGGGCGGGGCCTCCCGGGCGTAGGGGTCGGCCTCGACGAGGCCGAGCACGCTTTCCCCGGTCACGTCGCGTGCGAAGGCATAGGGCGTGCTGCTGATCTCCGCCGCCTCGAAGGCGGCGAGCAGCGTCTCGTCGGAGAGCGGCGCGGGATCGTCCGAAAGAAGCGTCTCCGCGTGGCGTTCGAGCAGTGGCTCCGGCAGGGCGCCGGTGGTCAGCAGCCTGAGACTCGCCCCCATCCCGCCGTCGGACAGAAGCCGCGCCAGGGGATCGGAGCCGGCCTCGCGCAGCGCCTCGGCCAGCACGTATCCGGCGGTCACGTCCGGCTGGTCCGGATCCTCCACGAGCGCGCGGCCGAGAAGGATCTTGCCGCCGGGCAGATGCGCCGTCACCGCCGGGGCGTCCCGCAGCACGACGAGGTCGCCGCGGCGCGATGCCCCGAGGACGCGCGCGGCCAGCCTCTGCAAGGCGGCGACGCCCTCGGGCTCGGCGCAGGGCGCGCCCGCCACCCGGCCGATATGGCCCATCAGCGCCGCGCCGATCTCGGCGCGCTTGGCCTCGGGGACGACGCGCACGGCATGACCGAGCAGCGCATCGGGCAGCCAGAAAGCCACGAAGAGAATAACCGCCGCGGCGCTGCCGAGCCCCGCCGCGAGGCGGAGCCTGCCGCGCTGCGGCCGCCGCCGGTCGATCGTGCGCATGAGCCGCTCGATCGCCTCGATCATCACGCTCTCGCCGGCGGGAAGCTCGAGCTCCTCGCCCGGGTCCCCGTCGGGATGGAAGACGGCGGGCAACTCGTCCGGGTTGGCCCGCGCCACCGCCGCGAGAGACCAGTGCGCCAGCGGGCGATCGGACATGTCGGAGATGGTGAGCGTCGCATCGCCGAGAGAGACGATCACGTCGCGGCGCTGCGACGCGGCGTCCGCGCGCCACACCCCCGAGGCTTCGAGCCTCTCGAACTCCTCGAGCGCGGTCATGGGGGCTGCCCGGCCTCCTCGTGTTCTTTGCGCAAATGTTACCACGTGCCGCGCACGGGGGGCAATCGACACCCCTGCGACCCGCCATTGCACAGCGAAGGGGGATGGGCCATGACGGAAACATGACACCCGCCATGCTTGCACTTTCCGTCCACCTGTTCACGGCGACCGGCGCGGTCTTCGCCATGCTGGCCATGCTGGCCGCGGCCGACGCCGACTGGCCGATGATGTTCTTCTGGCTCGTCGTGGCCTTCGCGGTGGACGGCGTGGACGGCCCGCTCGCCCGCCACTACCACGTCAAGCGGAACGCGCCGCGCTTCGACGGCGAGTTGCTCGACCTGATCATCGACTACCTGACCTACGTCTTCATCCCGGCCTTCGCGCTCTTCAAGTCCGACCTTCTGCCGGGCTGGACGGGCTGGGTGGCGATCATCCTCATCACCTTCGCCTCCGCCGTCTACTTCGCCGACACGCGGATGAAGACCGAGGACAATTCCTTCTCGGGCTTTCCGGGGGCATGGAACATGGTCGTCATCACCCTTTTCGCGGTGCGTCCGGATTTCTGGGTGATCCTCGGGCTCGTCAGCGTCCTCGCCGTGGCGATGTTCCTGCCGCTCAAGTTCGTCCACCCGGTTCGGACGCAACGCTGGCGGGCCGTCACCCTGCCCGTGGCCTTCGCCTGGACCGCCTTCGCGGGCTGGGCGGCCTGGGTGGAATTCCACCCGGGAACCTGGGCGAACTGGGGCCTCGCGGCCTGCTCCGTCTACCTCCTCGGGGCCGGAATCGCCCAGCAGCTTCTGCCGGCCCGCCGCTGAAGCCATCTGGACGCGGCCCCGGGAAACGCGCATGGCGATCGGCATGCAGGCCGCCGCCAACCCTGCGCTCGCCGCGCTTCTCAGGCTCGCCGCCTCGGCCTTCGCGGCCGGAACGACGCTGCTTGCCTGGCCGGAAGGGCGCCGGCGCGGGCCGCCCCCCGTCATGCCTTCAGCCGGAATCCCTTCCGGAACAGGACCCAGCAGAGAAGGCTGACCGCGAGCGTCGCGCCCCCGCAGATCACGAGCCCGAGCCAGGGCGAACTGTCCGAGACGCCGATGATGCCGTAGCGCGCCCCGTCGATCAGGTAGAAGACCGGATTGACGTGGGTGATCTCCCACATCACGGGCGGCAGCGCCTCGACCGAGTAGAAGGTGCCCGAAAGGAAGGCGAGCGGCGTGATGACGAAGTTCGTGATCGCCGCCATCTGGTCGAACTTCTGCGCGAAGAGGCCGGCCAGCATCCCGAGGCCGCCCAGGAAGGCGGAGCCCAGCACCACGAAGGTGAGCGCCCAGCCGGGATGCGCCACGCCGAGGCCGAGAAAGAGCAGGTAGCCGATGCCGATCGAGAGCGCCACGAAGAGCCCGCGCGCCACCGCCCCGGCAAGGTAGCCGATCACCAGCTCGCCCGCGGAGAGCGGCGGCATCAGCGTGTCCACGATGTTGCCCTGCACCTTCGACACCACGATCGAGGACGAGGAGTTCGCGAAGGCGTTCTGGATCACCATCATCATCAGGATTCCGGGCGCGATGAAGGTCGTGAAGGGCACGCCCATGACATCGCCGCGGGTGGGGCCGATGGCGATGGAAAAGATCACCATGAAGAGCCCCGCCGTCACCAGCGGCGCCATCAGCGTCTGCAGCCAGACAGAGAGGAAGCGCTGGATCTCGCGGAGCGACAGTGTCCAGAGGCCGAGCCAGTTGACCCGTCCGAACCGGCGAACCCCCATGCCGTGCGCGCCGGCCTCGCTCGTTCCCGTTTCCATGCCCATCCCCTGCTTTCCCGCGAGTGGCGGCCTTGTAACGCGCACAGGAAGGTTTAGAATAGGGGTCTGACCGGAAACAGGCGGCGGCGCGGTGACGCGGCCGCCCTTTCATTGCACCACCCCGAGGAAACCGCATGTCCTGGACCGAGGAACGCGTCGAGCTTTTGAAGAAGATGTGGAGCGAGGGGCAGTCCGCCTCGCAGATCGCCAAGGAGCTTGGCGGCGTGACCCGCAACGCCGTGATCGGGAAGGTGCACCGACTCGGCCTCTCGAACCGCGCCGGCGCGGGGAATGCCGCTCCGGCCAAGGCCGAGGCGAAACCCGCCAAGTCGTCCAGGCCGGAGACGAAGGCGAAGCCCGCGGCGAAGGCCGAACCGAAGCCCGTCGAGGCCGAGACCGAGGCCGAGGCGCCCCCCGCACCGCAGCCTGCCGCCGCGGCCCCGCAGCCCCAGACCTCGCGCAAGGCGATCGTGCCCGCGGGCCAGCCGCTGCCGCCGCAGCCGTCCGCGAACGAGATCAGCCCGGAGGCGCTCGCCCGCGTCTCGGAAGTGGAGAAGAAGGCCCGCAAGCTCACGCTGATGGAACTGACGGAACGCACCTGCAAGTGGCCCGTGGGGGATCCGGCGACCGAGAATTTCTGGTTCTGCGGCCTGCCCGTCCAGCCCGGGAAACCCTATTGCGAGGCCCATGTGGGCGTGGCCTTCCAGCCGATGAGCTCGCGCCGCGATCGGCGGCGCTGACCCGGCGGGGGGCCGAAGCCCCGAACCCCGGACGCTCTTCCGAGGCGAGGGCGCGGGATCTCGAACTGCGCTTTCCCGGTATCGCGGTCGTCTTCGGGCGCGGCTTCGGCAATCGCCTCGTCTTCTGGTCCGGCCCGGCCGGCTGAGCCCGGAGATCGCGCTCAGGGCGCGGGAAA
>CAZPCU010000097.1:1055-7050 GCA_964585075.1 uncultured Rhodobacterales bacterium | reverse complement strand
GCGCGAACTTCTCGGGGTCGGAACTCGGCGTCTCGTCGTCGTTGCGCACATGCGCATGGCAGATCGCGGCGCCCGCCTCGAAGGCCGCCTGGGTCGATTCGATCTGCTCCTCGACGGTGATCGGCACGGCCGGGTTGTTGGCCTTGGTGGGCACGGAGCCCGTGATCGCCACGCAGATGATGCAGGGTTTGGTCATGGTGTTCTCAGATGTCCAGGAAGACGGTCTCGTGCGCGCCGGCGAGATGGATGTCGAAACGGTAGAGCGGCTGGCCGTCGCGCTCTTCGCGCTTGGCCACCATCGTGTCGCGGCGATGCGCCTGCTCCACCAGCCCCAGTACCGGGTCGGCGGCGTTGGCTTCCCCCTCGTCGGAGAAATAGGCGCGGGTGTTGAGCCCGAGATTGATGCCGCGCGCCACGATCCAGAGCGAAAGATGCGGCGCCTGCACCCGGCCCGAGCGCCCCGGCACGGGGCCCGGCTTCACCGTCTCGAAGGAAAAGAGGCCGGTCTCGAAATCGGTGATGACGCGCCCCCAGCCGCGGAAGCCCGGCTCCACCTCGCCGTGGCGGGGATCCTCCGGGTGGGCGTAAATACCCGCCGCGTTGGCCTGCCAGATCTCGATCGCCGCGTCGCGCACGGGCGCGCCGGAGCCGTCGAGGATGAGGCCCTCGACGCGGATGCGCTCTCCCGTCGCCTCGGGGCCGGCGATGTCGTGGCCGAGCTCGCGTTCGTAGATGTCGAAGCCCGCCGCACCGGGCGCGAGGCCGATATGGACGTAGGGGCCCGCGGTCTGCGACGGGCTCTCCTGCAGGTAGTGAAGCTTCTGCACCATCTCAGTTGCCCTCCAGCCGGTTCTCGAAAAGCGTGGAGCGCCGCCCGCGGAGCACGATGTCGAAGCGGTAGGCGAGACAGTCGAACGGCACCGAGGCGTTCATGTCGAGCGCGGCGACGAGCTGCTCGATGGCCGCGGGATCCGGGATCGTCTGGACGATCGGGCATTTCGGGATGAGCGGGTCGCCCTCGAAATACATCTGCGTGACGAGGCGCTGCGCCCAGCCCGTGCCGAACACCGAGAAATGGATATGCGCGGGGCGCCAGTTGTTCTCCCAGTTGCGCCACGGGTAGGCGCCGGGCTTCACGGTCCGGAAGAAGTAGTAGCCCTCGGCGTCGGTGAGCGTGCGCCCGCAGCCCCCGAAATTGGGGTCGATGGGCGCGAGGTACTTGTCGTTCCGGTGGCGGTAGCGCCCGCCCGCGTTCGCCTGCCAGATCTCGACCAGCGTGTTCGGGACGGGGCGCGCCTCCTCGTCGAGGACGCGGCCGTGCACGATGATCCGCTCGCCCACCGGCTCGCCGTCCTTGGCGTAGTTCAGGATCAGGTCGCGGTCGATCTCCTGGACGTCGTCGGGCCGGAAGACCGGCCCGGTGATCTCGCTCCGCGTGTTCTCGAGCGCCAGCGCCGCGAAGCGGGGGCTGCGCGCCACGGAGGACTTGTATTGCGGCGCATGGGCCGGCGGGTGCCGTTGCCGGTCGCGCTGGAAGAACTCGCCGTCATGGCGTCTCATGTCTCCACCCCCATCTCGGCGTAGGTCTCCTTCACGATCCGGATCGCGTGGTTGGCACGCGGAACGCCCGCGTAGATCGCCACGTGCAGCATCGCCTCCATCACCTCTTCGGGGCGCGCGCCGGTGCGCGCCGTGGCGCGCACATGCATCGCAAGCTCCGCGTCGTTGCCGAGCGCGGCCAGAAGCGCCAGCGTCAGAAGCGAGCGGTCGCGGCGCGTGAGCCCCTCGCGCGACCAGACATGGCCCCACGCCGCCTCGGTGATGAGATCCTGGAAGGGCGCGTCGAAGGGCGTCCTGGCCGCCTCGGCGCGGTCGACATGGTCGTCTCCCAGCACCTCGCGGCGGGTCGCCATGCCCTGATCGTATCGTTCGCTCACCCTCTCCTCCCGGGCTGGACCATATGCCGGAACCGCGCGGACTGTCCACCGCAGGCCGGGGCTATCCGCTGGCCTGCCGCTCGGCGATGCGCACGCCGTCCTGCAGCCCCGCGGACGGGTAAAGCACGACGCGGTCGCCTTCCGCCAGCCCCCGCGTCACCTCGGCCACGTCCTCGTTCATCCGGCCGACCTCCACCGCCCGGAGCGCCGCGCGCCCCTCGCGCGCCACGAACACCGCCCAGCCGTCGCCGTCGCGGAAAAGCGCCGCGGTCGGCACCTGGAGCACGTCCTCGCCGCGCCAGACAATGATGTTCACCTCGACGCGATAGCCGTGCGCCAGCGACCCCCGCGGAACCTCCGGGTCGTCGAAGGCGACATGGACGCGCACGCGCTGCTCCTCCACGCCGAGGGCGGAGACCTTCGTCACGCCGAAAGGCTCGATCCGCCGCACATGGCCGTCGAGCGGCGGGCCGCCCCAGTCGTCGATCACCACGGGATCGCCCGCGCTGACCTGCACGGCATCGGCCGACAGGAGCTCGGCCTCGATCTCGAGGTCGCGCCGGATGTCGCCGATCTCCAGTATGGGCGCCCCGGGGCCGAGCGTCGTCTCGCTCGGCTCGAAGACCTGCAGCACGACCCCGTCGATGGGCGCGTAGAGGGGAATGTCGTCCTCGCGGTCGGTCGCGCTTTCGCGCAGATCGCCCGTGACGCCGTCGAACCCGATGAGCTGCGCCCGCGCGTTGCCCAGTTCCGCCTCGCGCATGGCGATCGTCGCGAGCGCGGTCTCGAGCCGCGCGGCGGCGGCGCGCGCCTCGGCCACGGCGCGCTGGAGCGCCTGCTCGCTCACGTTGCCCTGCTCCGCCAGGCGCTCCATCCGGTTCCGCTCCGCCTCGGCGAGTTCGAGCGCCGCCTCGGCCGCGCGCCGCTCGCTTTCGGCGAGCCGGAGCGCGGCTTCGGCGGCGTTGACGTTCGCGATGGCCTGCTCACGGGTGCGCAGGTCGTAGGCCACCGGGTTGATCGGGCTCATCCGCGCGACGACGGTGACGCCGCGGTCCACCGCGTCGCCCGGCTCCACCGCGACGCGGGACAGGCGCCCCTCCACCGGGGCCGAGACCACGTAGCCGTCGCGCACGCGCGTGCGGCCTTCCTCGGTGACGCGGAGCTCCATCGGGCCGCGCGTCACCTCGCCGAGATCCACCAGCACGGGCCGCGGCCAGAACGCGGCGGCAAGCAGCCCGCCGATCACCAGGAGAACGGCGAGGCCGAGAACCCGTCTGCTGATCTTCCGTTTCGCCATGCGCTCACTCCCGCGTCTTCAGGACAGCCAGGATATCGGCCCGGTCCACGTCCCGCCGCACCAGGAGCCCCGAGGCGAGCAGCGCGGCGAGAACCACCAGCGCGGCGTAACCGTGACTCTCGGCGCTGAACATGGCCGGCACCTGGTAGAGTTCGTTCGAGAAGGCGGCGGCGATCACGAGCGTGAGCCCGTAGCCCACCGCCGAACCGATGGGAAGGGCGAGGAGGGTGACGACGACGAGCTCGCCCAGGAGCACGAAGGCCACCTCCCCGCGCGAGAACCCCATCACCGCGAGCGACGCCAGGTCGCGGGCGCGCTCGGCATAGGCGATGCGGGCCGCGTTGTAGACGATCCCGAAGGCGATGACGAAGGCGAGCGCCATGTTGATGAAGCGCATCGTCCCCATGCCCGAATCCATGAGCTCCTGCAGCGAGGCGCGCGCTTCGTCCTTGCTGCTCACCCCGGCCACGAAGGGCAGGTCGGTGAGCGCCTCCTGAAGCCGGGTGGCGCGCGCCTCGTCCACCGTCAGGAGCGCGTCGCTCGCGCGGAAGCCCTCGCCCAGCGCGCGGTTGAGCGCCCCGAGCTCGAGATAGGCCGGCGCGCCGATGAGCGACTCGGCCACGCCCGCCACCGGCAGCCGCAGGACCGGCTGCTCGCCTTCGCGCACCTCCGCCTCGATCACGTCGCCGGGCGCCGCGCCGAGGACATCCGCGAGCGCCGCGCTCAGCACGAGCCCGTCGGCGCGAAGCGGGATGGCGCGTTCCTCGCCATCGAGCGCGCGGAAGAGTTCCGGGCGCTCCACGAGCCCCGAGATGGCGCCGAGATGCGTCTCCAGCCCGTGGCGGAACACGACGGGAACCTGGCGCTGCGGCTCGACCGACTGCACGCCCTCCATGCGGGCGATCCGGTAGAGCGCCGTCTCTGGCAGCGGATGAGTGAAAGTGACCGTCATGTCGCTTCTGTTGACCACCTCGAAGCCAAGCCGCACCGTGCGCTCGAAGCCGGCGTGGATTGTGATCATGGCGGCGCAGAGTCCCATGCCCACGGCGATGCCGGCCACCGCGCCGCCCATCCGGAGCGGCTGGCGGGTGACCCGGCGCAGCACCATACGCGTGGGCTGGTCCAGATGCCGGGCGAGGCCTGCGCCGATCCGTCCCGAGCGGCTGTAGTCGGGGGGCGCGGGCGGGCGCATCGCCTCGGCGGGCTGCAGCCGGAAGACCTGGCGCAGCACGACGAGCCCGCCCGCCGCCGCCGCGGCCACGCTGACGCTTCCGCCGAGCACGACCGCCGCCGGGTCGAGGCGGAAGACGAGGAAGGGGAACTTGAAGTACTGGATGTAGAGCGAGACCGTCGCGCGCCCGAGCGCCACGCCGGCCAGCGCGCCGAGGAGCGCGCCCGCGAGCGCGATGGCGAGCACGAACTTGGCGTAATGCGCCGCCACCTCCGCGTCGCTGTAGCCGAAGGCCTTCAGAAGGCCGATCTCCTCGCGCTCGGCCTGCACCATGCGCCAGACGACGATGTAGAGGAGGAAGGCGGCGATGGCGAGGAAGGCCGGCGGCACGGCGCGGGACATCATCTCGAGCCCGCGGATCTCCTCGCTGACGAAGCGGTTGGACGTCTGGTCGGCCAGCGGATAGGCGCCCTGCCCGCCATAGGGCTCGAGGATGCGGTCCACCTCGTCCACCACGGGCGCGGCGCGGGCGCCGCGCTGCAGGCTCAGGATGGCCTCGTTGAACGCGCCTTCCATGTCGTAGAGCGCCGCCGCGGCCTTGCGCGGCATCCAGATGACCCCGAAGCGCGCATCGTCGGGGGCCATCTCGCCTGGCGGGGTCGTGTAGAGGAACTCCGGCGACTGGGCGAGCCCGGCGACGGCGAGGCTGCGCCGGGTTCCGTTCATCGTGGCGGTCAGCCGGTCCCCGGGCCCGAGCCCGTTCGCGGCGGCGAAGCTTTCCAGCAGCAACACCTCGTCGTTGCGCCCGGGCGCGGGCCGGGCGCCTTCGGTCAGGCGAAGGCCGTTCAGCGCCGCGGGCGTGTCCTTCGGCAGCGACAGCACCACCGCCTGCACCGGCAGGGTCTGGCCGGTCACGTCGATGAGGGCCGCGCCGCGAACGCGCCCCTCGGCGCGGGCCACGCCCGGGATCGCCGAGAGCTCGTCGAGCACGGCGCGCGGCGCGCGCTCCAGCGGCGCGAACACGTCGGCGAGCGCATGGCGCTCGTAATAGGCCCGGCGCGTCTCGTCGAGCGAGAGCACGAGCCCGGTGAACATCACCAGAACCATGACCCCGACGGCGATCACGGCGGCGATCGCGGCCACCTGGCCCCTTGCGGCCCAGAGGTCGCGCAGGAGCTTGCGGTCGAGCGGGCTCACCACTCGATCTCCTCGGGATCGGCCTTCTCGGCGTTGCGGGTCTGGTCGGCGATGCGCCCGTCGCGGAAATGCAGCACGAGGTCCGCCATCGCGGCGGTCGCGGCGGCATGGGTGACGATCAGCACCGTCGTGCCGAGCCGCGCGTTCACGTCGCGCAGCACGCGCAGGACGGCGCGTCCGGTGGTGCTGTCGAGCGCGCCGGTGGGCTCGTCGCAAAAGAGCACGTCCGGCCGCTTCGCCACGGCGCGCGCGATCGCCACCCGCTGCTGCTCGCCGCCCGAAAGCTGGCTGATGAAATGCCCCCGCCGCTCCGAAAGCCCGACGAGGCCCAGCGCCTCGCCCGGGTCGAGCGGGTCGCGGGCGATCTCGGTCACGAGTTCCACGTTCTCCTCC
>CAZPCU010000097.1:0-1045 GCA_964585075.1 uncultured Rhodobacterales bacterium | reverse complement strand
TGGAAGACGAAGCCCACGTGATCGCGGCGGTAGCGGGTCAGGTCGCGGTCCGACATCTCGTGCAGCGCGCGGCCTTCGAAGAACACCTCGCCCTCGGTGGGCCGGTCGAGGCCGCCGAGGATGTTGAGCAGCGTGGACTTGCCGCTGCCCGACGGTCCGAGCAGCACCGCCATCTCGCCCTTCGGGATCTGGAGATCCACGCCTCGTAACGCATGGACCGCGGCGTGGCCTTCCCCGTAGACCCGCGTCACGCCGCGCACGTCGTAAGCCAGTGTCCTTTCCCCGTTCAAGGCGCTCAGTCCCCCGTCGCCCGATGCCCGGGCGAATCCTAGCACCGTCGCCCGGGCGGGAACAGCGCGCGCCCTAGCGCGGCGCCATGCGGATCGCCCCGTCGAGCCGGATCACCTCGCCGTTCAGCATCGGGTTCTCCACGACATGCCGCGCGAGCGCCGCGAACTCCGCCGGGTCGCCCAGCCGGGAGGGGAACGGCACCTGCTGGCCGAGGCTGTCCTGCACCTCCTGCGGCAGCCCCTCGAGCAACGGCGTCAGGAAGAGGCCGGGGGCGATGGTGCAGACCCGGATGCCCTGCCCGGCGAGATCCCGCGCCATGGGCAGGGTCATGCCCACGACGCCGCCCTTCGACGCGGCGTAGGCCACCTGCCCCACCTGCCCCTCGTAGGCCGCGACCGAGGCGGTGTTGACGATCACCCCGCGTTCGCCGTCGGCGCCGAGAGGCTCCAGCGCCGCCATGAGCGCCGCGCCCTGCGAGGCGCAGTGGAAGCTGCCGATCAGGTTGACGCCGATCACCTGCGCGAAGAGCGCGGGATCATGCGGCGCGCCCTTCGAGACCGTCTTGGCCGCCGGGCCGATGCCCGCGCAGTTGACGAGAATGCGCGGCGCGCCCGCGCCGTCCACGACCGCCTCGAAGCCCGCGCGGACGCTCTCGGCGTCGCTTACGTCCACCGCGTGGAGGCGGCCGCCGATCTCGGAGGCAACCCTTTCGCCCTTCTCCACGTCCCGGTCGAAGAGCGCGACGCGCGCGCCG
>CAZPCU010000096.1:0-7172 GCA_964585075.1 uncultured Rhodobacterales bacterium | reverse complement strand
ATGGCCCCGCGGCCGGGGCGCATCCACAAGGAATACCGGCTGCCCTTCGCCGACATGGGCGTGGGCGCCGATCTCCGGGAGGTCAAGCGCCACCCCGATTACGGCCCCCGGCGCGAGGAGATCCTCTCGATGATCTGGGACATGGAAGAGGAGATCATGGGCCGCACGGAGGCCGCGCAATGATCATCTTCCTGATCTACGCGGCGATCTTCGCCGGCTCCTTCTTCCTCGTCCGGCTCGTCGTCCACCAGACGCAGACGGGCCTCACGGCGCGCAAGACCGTCACCTTCGGCGACGAGAGCGCCGTCACCTCGAACCGCATCGCGAGCGTCATCTCGGTCGCCACGATCTTCCTGCTCTGGGGCGCGTTCACGGGCTCGGCCTGGGTTCCGGGCTTCCTGCACGCGCCGGGCCCGTTCACCGGCGAGACGAGCTTCGAATATACCGTCGCCACGCCCGACGGCGAGCGCGACACGGCGACGGTGACCGTTCTCGTCCACCCGGTGGACGAGGAGGTCGACGCCCCGGAGGTGGCGCCGGGCGAGGGCTGGGCCAAGAACGACAGCGCCACCGTCGGCGCCTGGCGGAGCACGCTCATCCGGGTGGACCGCAACGACGAGCTGGGCCGCGACGCGGGCGCCGAGATCGTCGAGGTGAACGGCGAGCCGATCGCGCCGGGCGGCTCGGTCCGCATCCCGGACGGGCGGGTCGGCATGACGCCCAAGGGCACGCTCAACTTCGAGCCGGCGAAGGGCTGGCAGATGGAGCCGATCTGGCTGCCGCCGCCCGAGGCCGTGGTCGCCCGCATCGGCGAGGTGGCGAGCGAGGGCTACCGGGACAGCACGCTCTGGGAGCACCTGGGCTGGTCGCTCTTCCGCGTGATCGTCGGGTTCCTTCTCGGCGCGGCGGTGGGCATTCCCCTCGGCTACGCCATGGGCCTCTCGGACTGGTTCCGGGGCTGGTTCGACCCGATCGTCGAGTTCATGCGCCCGGTCCCGCCGCTCGCGCTCATCCCGCTCGTCATCATCTGGGCGGGAATCGGCGAGACGGGGAAGATCATCCTGCTCTTCCTCGCCGCGCTCTGGATCATGGCGATCTCGGCACGCTCGGGCGTGTCGGGCGTGGCGATCTCGAAGGTGCACGCGGCCTATTCTCTGGGCGCCTCGCGCTGGCAGATCCTGCGCCACGTCATCATCCCGAACTCGCTGCCGGAGATATTCACTGGCGCGCGGGTCGCCATGGGGGTGTGCTGGGGCACGGTGGTCGCCGCCGAACTCGTGGCCGCCGAGCAGGGCGCGGGCATGATGATCATGGTCGCCTCGCGCTTCCAGCTTACCGACATCGTGATCATGGGGATCATCCTGATCGGGGTCATCGGCTTCGGCATCGACATGGCCATGCGCCGGATGGAGCGCTGGCTGGTGCCCTGGAAGGGGCGGGCCTGAGCGCGGGCGCGCTCAGCCCGGCCGCCAGCGGCGCGCGCGGGCGCGGAGCGCGTCGGCGAGGAGCGTGACGTCGATCCCGACGGCGAGGAAGCGCGCCCCGGCCTCCAGATGGGCGGCGATCTCGTCGTCGTCCCCCGATATGATGCCGGGCGACTTCCCGGCCGCCGCGATGCGGCCGAGCGCGTCGCGGATGGCCGCCCGCACCTCCGGCGCCTGCGTGTCACCCGGATATCCCATGTCCGCCGAGAGGTCCGCCGGCCCGATGAACACGCCATCCACGCCGTCCACGGCGAGGATGTCGTCGAGCGCGTCGAGTCCCGCGCGCGTCTCCACCTGCACGAGCAGGCAGATCTCGGCGTTGGCCGTGGTGGCGTAGTCCGCGATTTCCGAGAAGCGCGAGGCGCGGGCAAGCGCCGCGCCCATGCCGCGGTGGCCTTCCGGCGGGTAGCGGGTGGCGCGCACCAGACGCTCTGCCTCCGCGCCAGATTCCACGAGCGGGATCAGGAGGGTCTGCGCGCCGGCGTCGAGCGCCTGCTTGATCGCCCAGTCCTCGCCCATGGGCAGGCGGACCACGGCCTGCGGCGGCAGCGGGTCGATCACCTGGAGCTGGGCGGCGATGGTGGGCAGGTCGTTCGGCGCGTGCTCGCCGTCGATGAGCAGCCAGTCGAAGCCCGCGCGCGCGGCGATCTCGGCCGCGTAGGGGCTGCAGAGCCCGAGCCAGCAGCCGAACCGGGTGCGGCCCTCGGCGAGAGCGCGCTTGAAGGTGTTCTCGGGCGCAGGCATGGGATCAGTCCTCCTGTCGCAGGCGTTCCGCGGTGGCGGTGATGGCGTCGTAGGCGGCGTCCACGTCCGCCGCGGTCGTGAAGACGGAGCCCGCCTGGAAGCGGATGACGGGCCGCCCGTCGATGACCGTGCGGGTGAGGTAGATGCGGCCTTCGTCGTTGATCGCCGCGAGCAACCGCTCCGTCGCGGCGTCGGCGTCCGCGCCCGGCGGCGCATGGCGGAAGGTGAAGAGCGAAAGCACCGGCTCCGTCACGATCTCGAAGCCGGGCGTCTTCCGCAGCCGCTCGGCGAGCCCCCGGCTCCACGCGACGTGGTCGCGGATCATGGCGCGCAGCCCTTCGAGCCCCTCGGCGCGCAACAGGAACCAGAGCTTCAGCGCCCGGAACCGCCGCCCGAGCGGGATCGACCATTCCGAGTAGTCCACCACGCCGTCCGCGCCCTGGGTCTTGAGGTATTCGGGCCGGATGGCCAGCGTGCGCGTGAGCGCGGCCGGGTCGCGCAGGAAATGCGCCGAGCAGTCGAACTGCGCGCCGAGCCACTTGTGCGGGTTGAAGACCACCGAATCCGCCTGCGCGACGCCCGACCAGAGCTCGCGGAACTCCGGGCAGATCATCGCCGCGCCGGCCCAGGCGGCGTCCACGTGGAGGTAGAGCCCCTCGGCCCGCGCCACCTCGGCCACGGCGGCGAGCTCGTCGGACGCGCCCATGCCCGTGGCGCCCGTGCAGGCGACGATCCCGGCCGGAAGGTGCCCCGCGGCACGGTCGTCGGCGATGGCGCGGGCCAGCGCGGCCGTGTCCATGGCGCGGCGCGGCCCCGTGACGGGCAGGCGCACCAGGTTCTCCGCCCCGACGCCTGCGATCCAGATCGCCCGGTCGATGGAGGAATGCACCTCGCCCGAGCAATAGACGCGCAGGCGCGGCGCGCCCGAAAGGCCCCGGGCGTTGCCCACCCAGCCCAGCGCGCGCTCGCGCATGGTGAGCACTGCGGCCAGCGTCGCCGAGCTTGCGCTGTCCTGGATCACGCCTTGGAACGCGCCGGGCAGGCCCACCGCCTGCGCGAGCCAGCCCATCATCCGCGTCTCCATCTCGGTCGCGGCGGGCGAGGTCTGCCAGAGCATGCATTGCGGCGCGATCGTGGCCACGAGGTATTCGGCCAGCACCGAGGCGGGCGCCGCGTTCGCCGGGAAATAGGCGAAGAAGCGCGGGTGCTGCCAGTGCGTGAGCCCCGGCATCACGATCTCTTGGAAATCCCGGAGGATGTCCTCGACCGGTTCACCCGCCTCGGGCGGGGCTTCGGGCAGGCGGGCGAGCGTGGCGCCGGGGGTGAGCGGCGCGCGGACGGGCCGCTCGCGCAGGGTCTCGTGATACTCCGCCGCCCAGTCGGCCACGGCGCGGCCGTGTTTCGGAAACTCGCTCCAGTCCATGCCGCCTCCCTCCGCGTCGGGCCGTCGTCCCGCGCGCGCCGGGCGGTGTCAAGAGCGGGCGTCAGCCGGGCGCGTGCCGGTCGGGGTGGGCGGCGGCGAAGGCCGGGTGCGCCTCCAGCGCGGCCTTCACGGCCAGGATGCGCGGGCAGTCCGCGTAGTCGGCGCCCCAGCGATCGGCGTTGTAGAGCTGCGGCATGAGGCAGATGTCGGCGAGCGAGACCTTCGCGCCCGTGCAGTAGGGCGCCTGCTCCCACCGCGCGAGCAGCGCCTCGAAGGCGGCGAGCCCCGGCGTGATGAAGCGGCGCATCCACATCTCGCGCACTTCCTCGCGGCCCGAGACCTCGACGGCATAGGCCGCGACAGAGACGTTGCAGACCGGGTGGACGTCCACCGCGACCGAATGGGCGAGGGCGCGGACATGGGCACGCTCGCCCGGGTCGGCGGGCAGGAGGCCCAGCGCGCGGGTCTCGTCGAGGTAGTCGAGGATCGCGAGCGACTGGGTGAAGCGGTCTCTGTCGATCTCCAGCACGGGAACGAGGCCCTGCGGATTGCGCACCATGTGCTCTTCAGTCTTGTGCTGCTTCGTCGGGAGATCGACCGGCACGGAGCGGTAGTGGATCCCGGCGAGGTTGAGCGCGATGCGGAGCCGGTAGCTCGCCGAGCTCCGCCAGAAATCGTAGAGGACGGTCTCGCTCATGCGCCGACCTCCGCCCCGGGGGCGCGGGCCGCGGCGAGCGCCCGGGCGAGCACCGACCGGTCGCCCACGTGATTGGCGAGGATGAGGATGAGCCGCGCGTTCAGCGCGTCGCTCTGCTCCTTGGTCAGACCCTCATGGGCGGCGAGGAGCTCTGCGTAGAAATCGTCCGCGCCCTCGATGTTGGGGTCGAGCGTCAGCGTCATGGGCGTGCCTCCATTGCCGTGGCGCGGCGAAGCGCGGCGCGCGCTGCGGTTTCGTCGAAGGCCGGCCAGCGCGCGGCGACGTGCTGGTCCGGCCGGATGAGATAGACGGCCGAGGCCGCGTCGCCGAGATAGCGCGCCGCGAGCGCGCCGCTCGGATCCTCCGCGGCGGAAAGACCGATGCGCCGGGCCGCCACGCCGTCCTCTTCGAGCCTCTCGGGCGCTTCGGCGTCGATGCAAAGCAGCGCGAAGCCGTCCGAGAGGCGGTCGAGCAGGAAGCCGTTTCCCGCAGGCGCGTCGGGGCAGGGGCTGCCCGGCCGCGTCCGCGCGGGGCCGCCCGGCAGCGCGTCCGGGCCGTTGAGCGGCGAGCCGTCATAGGTGCAGGGCACCGAGAGCCGCCCCGAGTTCACCAGCGGCCGGGCGAAGGCGTAGTGCTCGGAGAGGTCGAGCACCGCGTCGCGGAAGAGCCGGCTCATCTCGGATTTCGGCGTGATGAAGTCGGTGGAGCGGGTGGAGTTCAGGATGTTCTCGTCCGCGCCGTGGATGCGCTCGGCGTCGTAACTGTCGAGCAGCCGGTCGGGCGCCTTGCCCTCGATCACGAGCTTCAGCTTCCAGGCGAGGTTGTCGGCGTCCTGAAGGCCCGAGTTCGCGCCCCGCGCGCCGAACGGGCTGACCTGGTGGGCCGAGTCGCCGGCGAAGATCACCCGGCCGTGGCGGAAGCTTTCCATCCGGCGGCACTGGAAGGTGTAGATCGAGACCCATTCGAGCTCGAAGGAGACATCCTCCCCGAGCATCGCCTTCAGCCGCGGGATGACGTTCTCGGGCTTCTTCTCCTCGTCCTTGTCGATGTCCCAGCCGAGCTGGAGGTCGATCCGCCAGACCCCGTCGGGCTGCTTGTGCAGGAGCGCCGACTGGCCGGGGTTGAAGGGCGGGTCGAACCAGAACCACCGCTCGGTGGGGAACTCGGCGTCCATCACCACGTCGGCGATGAGGAAGTTGTCCTCGAACACCCGGCCCACGAAATCGAGCCCCATCATGGAGCGTATGGGAGAGCCCGCGCCGTCGCAGGCGACGAGCCACTCGGCCTCCAGATCGTAGGGGCCTTCCGGCGTCTCGACGCGGAGCGCCGCGTGGTCGCCGCGGTCCTCCACCGAAGCGACCCGGCTGCCGCCGCGAAGCTCGATCGGCGCGCCCGCGGCCTGCATCTCGCGCACCCGGTCCACGAGGATCCGCTCGAAATGGTATTGCTGGAGGTTGATGAAGGCCGGGCGCCGGTGGCCTTCCTCGGGCAGCAGGTTGAACTCGTAGACCTTGCGGTCGCCGAAGAACACCTTGCCGAGGTTCCACTGCACGCCCTTCTCGACCATCGGTTCGCCGCAGCCGAGGCGGTCGAGGATCTCGAGCGGGCGCTTGGCGAAGCAGATCGCGCGGGAGCCGAAGCTCACCTTGTCGTTCTCATCGAGCACGACCACGGCCACGCCCTGCGCGGCGAGGTCGATCGCGGCGGCGAGGCCCACCGGCCCCGCGCCCACCACGATCACGGGATGACGCACGGGCGCGGGCGCGTCCTGGTCCGGCGAGCGGGTGTAGGGATAGAGGGGCGTCTCGAAGATCCTGTTCATGGCGCGGGCTCCGGCTCGTGGCGGCGAAGGCGATCTGAGGGGAAGGGGCGCGCGTTCACGGCAGGTAGGCCCCGGCCGAGGGCGCGCGGTCGAAATCCAGGTGGAAGTCGTCGAGCTGGGGCGGCGCGACCCCGGCGTTCTGAAGCTGCACATGGGCCTGGCCGCGGTGGTGGATCTGGTGCTGGAAGAGGTGCAGGAGCAGCGCCTCCACCGTCTCCGTCACCGGGCCGGCGGCGCGCTCGGTCTCGCGCGTCTCGCGCAGCGTCTCCTCCGTCAGCCCGTCGCAGAAGGCGACGAGCCGCCGGTCCTCCGCCGCCTGGGCGGCGGCGAGGGCGGCCGGATCGGCGATCTCGGGCGCGTCGTAGACCCGGCGCCCGAGGCCGCCCGCCTCCAGCGCGTCGAGATAGTAGCGGTCCACCGCCAGGATGTGGTTGAGCGTGGCCGAGAGGGAGGGGAAGAAGCCGGGCGCGGGCGCGGCGAGGGCCTCCGCCGAGAGCGTTCCCGCCGCCGCGTGCAGCGTCTCATTGGCCCAGGCGTTGTTTCGGGCCATGAGCGCGTATGGGCGCGCCGCCCCCGTCATCCCTGCAACGCCTCCCACATCTCCTTGTCCCGTTCGGCGGTCCAGATCCGCGGCGTCTCGATTCCGCGCGCCTCGTCGTAGGCGCGGGAGACGTTGAAGGGCAGGCAATGCTCGTAGATCGCGAAATCGGCGAACTTCGGGTCGCATTCGGCGCGCACCGCGTCCCAGGCCTCCTTGAGAGAGCCGCCGCGGGCGGCCACGCGGGCGGCGGGGCGGTAGGTGCTTTCCAGGAAGTCGCGCGTGCTCTCGATGGCGGCGTTCACCATCTCCCGGCCCACCAGCGCGTCGCCGCGGCCGGGGGCGATGGCGTCCACGTCGAACCGGCGGATCGCGTCCAGCGTGTCGCCCCACTCGGCGAAATGCCCGTCGCCGCAGTAGCAGGCGGAGTGGTATTCGACGATGTCGCCGGTGAACATCACGTT
>CAZPCU010000095.1:0-7172 GCA_964585075.1 uncultured Rhodobacterales bacterium | reverse complement strand
TCGTCCTCGCTCAAGTTCGGGCTTTTCGCGCTGGACGGGCTCGACTGCCGGGCCACAGGGATCGTGGACCGGATCGGCGGCGAGGCCACGCTCGAACTCTCCGGCCGGAACGGCGAGACGCTCGCCGAGGAGGCGCTCGGCGCCCGCGGCGCGGATCACGCCGCAGCGCTCGGGGCGGCCTTCGAGGCGCTCAGGGGCGCGTTCGGCGATGCCGAGGTGACGGTGGTGGGGCACCGGATCGTCCATGGCGGGATCGACTACGACCGCCCCGTTCGCCTGACCGACGAGGTGGTGGCGCGGCTCGAGGAACTCGAACCCTTCGCGCCGCTGCACCAGCCCCACAACCTCGCGGGCGTGCGCGGGGCGCGTAAGGCTTTCCCGGAGGCGGTGCAGGTCGCCTGCTTCGACACGGCCTTTCACCGCCACCACCCCTTCGTGAACGACGTCTTCGGCCTGCCGCGGGAGTATTACGACAAGGGCGTGCGCCGCTACGGCTTCCACGGGCTCAGCTACGAGTTCATCTCGAGCGAGCTCTCCCGCATCGCGCCGGAGCTCTACGCGGGCCGGGTGGCGGTGGCGCATCTCGGCAACGGGGCTTCGATGTGCGGGATCGTCGCCGGAAGCTCCGTCGCCTCCTCCATGGGCTTCACCGCGCTCGACGGGCTGCCCATGGGCACGCGCTGCGGCCAGCTCGACCCCGGCGTGGTGCTCTACCTGATGCAGGAGGAGGGGATGGACGACGCGGCCATCTCGGAACTGCTCTACAAGAAGTCGGGCCTGCTCGGGCTCTCGGGGATCAGCAACGACATGCGCAGGCTGGAGGAGTCCGGCGATCCGAAGGCGGACGAGGCCATCGCCTATTTCACCTTCCGCATCCGGCGCGAGCTCGGCGGCCTCGCCGCCGCGATGGAGGGGCTCGACGCCGTGGTCTTCACGGGCGGGATCGGCGAGCATTCGGCGCGCGTCCGCCGCGAGGTGTGCGCGCCCATGCGCTGGCTCGGGATCGAGCTCGACGAGGAGGCCAACGCCGGGCACGGGCAGGTCATCTCCGCGGCCGGTTCGCGGGTGACCGTGATGGTCGTGCCGACCAACGAGGAGCTGGTGATCGCCCGCGCGGGAGCGGCCGAGCTGGAGGAGGCGACATGACGGGCGCGACCGGTCCGGCACTGGCGCCGAGGGGCGCGGTCTGGCCCGGCCCCTTTCCGTGGCTCAGCCGTCGTTGCGTTGCGGCAATCCGACGAACTTGCGCAGAAGGCGTATGAACTGGCGGCGTTCCCGGGCGGTCAGCATCTCGAGCTGGCGCGCGTCGTGGGCGTAGAGATCCGGCGTCGCGCGCTCGACGAAGGCGCTCCCCTCGGGCGTCGTGTAGAAATGCACCGAGCGGCGGTCCTGCGGCGGCTGACGCCGCTCGATCAGACCCTGGTCCTCGAGCGCGTTGAGGAGCTTCGTCATGTGGGCGAGCTTCACGCGCAGCGCCGCGGCCAGAAGGCCGTGGCGGATCCCCGGGTTGCGGTGGATCAGCAGCAGGGCCGAGAACATCCCCGGCCGGAGCGAGCGCGGCGCGAAATCCCTGAAGTAGGCGTCGAAGATCTGTATCTGCGCGAGACGCAGGAGGAAGCCCGCCTGCTCGTCCAGCCCGTCGTAATCGAGCGTGTCGAGGTCATATGTCGGGGCGCAGGTGCCGTGCATGCCTTCCACCGATCCCATACTCACCACAACGAAACCACTCGCGCCGGCATGCCGGCAAGGTTCACGCTATAGCCTCAGGTTGGGCAAGGCAACTCTCATATAGCCCCAAAGTTGCCTGATGCGCGATAAGCGCGCGGAATATCCATATATTGTACGATTTTGCGCCCGCAATTCATGGCGTGGATGGCGGTGCCGCGGCGCGGGCTGCGCTGCGGTTCAAGAGCTTGGAAGGTGGAACAGGGCGGGCTGCCGGCGTCTCAGGCGCCGGCTCCGCCGTCTTCGGCCGACGCTTCCGCTTCGCGCGCCTCGCGCACCTCGTCGGGCTCGTAACTCGCCCAGGGCCGCCCGGTGCCCGTGTCGGGCAGAGCGTCCGGCGTCTCGTTGCGGTGGAGATGCGCCTTGGCGATGAAATGCGCGGTCACGGGCGCCGTGACGAACAGGAAGATCGTGATCAGGAGCTCGTGGAAGGAGAACTGGCCTTTCTCGAGCAGGAAGTAGAGCATCGAGGCGATGAGCACCCCGCCGACGCCCAGCGTCGTGGCCTTGGTCGGCCCGTGCAGCCGGGCCATCGGATTGTCGAGCTTGATGAGCCCGAAACTTCCCACCAGGCCGAAGATGCCAGAGACCACGAGGAAGAAGGAGATGGCGATGTCGGCGACCGGAATGCCCTGCATGATGCCGCCCTCACTCGATGACGTCGCCGCGCAGCATGTAGCGCGCGTAGGAGACTGTGGAGACGAAGCCCGTCATGGCGATCAGCATGGACGCCTCGAAATAGACGGCGGTGCCGTTGTAGATCCCGTAGAGGCCCAGTAGCGCGATGACGTTGATCACCATGGTGTCGAGCGCGAGCACCCGGTCACCCACGCCGGGCGCCTTGACGACACGGTAGAGATTGAACAGCAGGCCGAGGCCGAAACAGGTGAACGCGAAGGTGAGGGCGTAGCCGATCATTCGAAGATCTCCTTCAGGCGGCGCTCGTAGCGGCGCTTGATCTGGTCCCGAACCGCCTCGGGCTCGTCGGTGTCGAGCGTGTGGACGAGAAGCGCGCGGCCGCAGGCCGAAAGATCGCTCGAGACGGTGCCCGGCGTCATCGTGACGGTGCCGGCGAGCACGGTGATCGCCTCGGGCGTCCTGAGATCGAGGGGCACCGTCACCCACCGGGACCGGATCTTGCGGTTCGGCTTGAAGAGAATGATCCACGCCACCTCGACGTTGGCGACCACGATGTCCCAGAGCACGACGAGCAGGTATTCGATGATCATCGGCAGGTTGCGCAGATTCGGCCGGTTCGGCCAGTAGGGCGCGGTGAAGATGGGCACGAGGAGCCCGAGAATGGTGCCGAAGACGAGGGTGCCGAGGCTCACCGTGTTGACCAGCATCTGCCAGACGACGATCAGCAGCAGCGTCAGGTAGGGATGCGGCAGCAGCTTCTTCAGCATCACGTGTCCTCCCCGCCGCCGAGCACCGCGGCGAGATAATCCGCGGGATCGTAGAGTTGCGCGGCCGCCGTCTCCAGATAGGCGGTCACGGGGCCGGCGAAGACGGTGAGCGCCACGATCGCGGCGCCAAGGCTCATGGCGGCCGAGGCGGGCAGGGCGAGGCTGGGCGCCGGTCCCGTCGCCGGGGGCGCGTCTTCGGGGGCGGCCTCGGTCTTCCAGAAGATCATGCTGCCCGCCTGCGCGAGGCCGAGGATCGCGATCAGGGAAGAGACGAGGATCACCGCCCAGATGATCCAGGCCTGCGGGTCCGTCCGCACCGCGTCTAGGATGAGAAGCTTGCCCAGGAAGCCCGACAGCGGCGGCATCCCGGCCACTGCGATGGCGGCGGCGAAGTAGATGGCGGCCACCAGCCCGCCCGCCACGATGGGCGGGGCCGGGACGAGGGCGTCTCCCGCCGCGCCGCGACGTTCGCGCACCATGTCCACCACGAGGAAGAGGAGCGCGCCGGCGAAGGTCGAGTGGAGCGCGTAGTAGAGCGCCGCCGCGGCGGTCTCGGGCGTGAAGAGCGCAAGCGCCGTCAGCAGCGTCCCCATCGAGCCGATCGCGGCGAATGCGGCAAGGCGGCCGAGGCCGGAGGCGCCGAGCATCCCGATCATCCCCACCGCCAGCGTCACCAGCGCCGCGCCCAGCAGCATCTGGGACAGAAGCTCCGCCGTCGCCTCGAGCCCGGGGCCGAAGATCAACGTGTCCACCCGGAGGATGGCGTAGGCGCCGACTTTGGTCATGATCGCGAAGAGCGCGGCCACGGGCGCAGGCGCCTCGGCGTAGGTCTCGGGAAGCCAGAAATGGAGCGGCAGCAGCGCGGACTTGATGGCGAAGACCAGGAGGAGAAGCACCGCGCCCACGCGCAGAAGCGCCGTGTCGCCAGGGGGAAGTTCGGCAACGCGGAGTGCCATGTCCGCCATGTTGAGCGTGCCGGTGACCCCGTAGAGCGTGCCGAGTGCGAACAGGAACAGTGTGGAGCCGAGCAGGTTGTAGACGACGTATTGCACGCCCGCCCGGAGCCGCCGCGTGCCGCCGGCGTGGATCATCAGCCCGTAGGAGGCGATCAGCAGAACCTCGAAGAAGACGAAGAGGTTGAAGAGGTCGCCCGTCAGAAAGGCGCCGATGATGCCCATGAGCTGGAACTGCAGGAGCGCGTGGAAATGCCAGCCGCGCGTGTCCCATCCGGCGCCGACGGCGTAGAGCACCACGGCCAGCGCGAGCATCGTGGTCACCAGAACCATCAGCGCCGAGAGCCGGTCGAGCACGAGCACGATGCCGAAGGGCGCGGGCCAGCTGCCGAGCTCGTAGACCTCGATGTTGCCCGCCGCGGCATGGGCGAAGAGGCCGAGGGCGACGGCGAGGAGCGCCGCGCAGCCCGCGATGGAGAAGACCCTCTGCAGCGCGAGGTGATGGCGCAGCGACAGGATCAGCAGCGACGCCAGGAGCGCCGGAAGCAGCACCGGGACGATGATCCAGTGGTTCATCGGGCGGCTCCGCCGTCTTCGGCCGCGTCGGCCTCGTCGATGTCCATCCGGTCGGTGCGCGAGCTCAGGTAGGCGCCGAGCGCCAGCAGAACCACCACCGCCGTCATCCCGAAGGAGATCACGATCGCCGTCAGCACGAGCGCCTGCGGCAGCGGGTCCGCGTAGCTGCCCGCGCCCGACTTGTCGAGAAGCACCGGCGGCGCGTCCAGGGTGAGCCGCCCGGAGGTGAACAGGAACACGTTCACCGCGTAGGACAGCATGGCCACGCCGAGGATGGCGGGGAAGGTCCTCTGGCGCAGCACGAGGTAGATCCCCGCCGCGGTCAGCACGCCGATGGCGCTGGCCACCAACAACTCCATTCTATGCCTCCTGATCCCTCTCCGCGTCCCGCACGCGGGCCGGGTTGATGTCCATCGGGTCCACGTTCACCGTCTCGCCCGCGCGGCGGTTCATGCTGGAGAGCGAGGCGAGCGCCAGCATCACGGCACCCACCACCGCGAGGAACACGCCCACGTCGAAGGCCATGGCCGTGGCGAGCTCGAACTCGTTCATGGGCGGGATGCGGAAATAGCCGAAATCGCTCGTCAGGAACGGCCGCCCGTTGAACCAGGCGCCGATGCCGGTGGCCGTGGCGGCGAGCACGCCGAGGCCGATGACGGTGTGGTAGGGCAGGCGCTGGCGCTCGTGGGCCCAGCCGAAGCCCGAGGCCATGTATTGCATCAGCAGCGCGATCGCCACGACCAGCCCGGCGATGAAGCCTCCGCCCGGCTCGTTGTGGCCGCGCAGGAAGATGTAGATGCCCGCGAGCAGCGCCATCGGCATCATCACCCGCGTCGCCACCACCATCATGAGCGGGTGACGGTCTCCGGCGTCGGGCCGGTCGGTCTCCCAGTTGGCCAGCCAGCGCCCGCCCGGCCCCTTGATGACGACGTCGGTCAGCGCGAAGATCACCAGCGCCGCGATCCCGAGCACGATGATTTCGCCGTAGGTGTCGAAGCCGCGGAAATCCACGAGGATCACGTTGACCACGTTGGTGCCGCCGCCGCCCTTGTAGGAATTCTCTAGGTGGAAGGCCGAGATCGAGGGCATGGCGAAGTCGCGGACCATCAGGGCGTAGGCGAGCCCCGCCACGGCGAGGCCGCCCGCGCCGGCGAGAAGCCCGTCGCGCAGCTTGCGGCCCAGCGGCTCCTCCGGGCAGTCCTGCGGCAGGAAGTTGAGCGCGAGAAGCAGCAGGATGATCGTCACCACCTCGACCGAGAGCTGCGTCATGGCCAGGTCGGGCGCGGAGAAGTAGACGAACTGCACCGAGACGGCGAGCCCCACCACGCCGATGAGCACCAGCGCGAGGAGCCTGTTGCGGTGGAAGGCGACGAGCGTGGCGGTGGCGCCCACCACGAGCACCCAGACGATCAACGGCAGCGCGGTGATCGGCAGCGGCGCGCGCGTGGGCGCGCCCATTTCGCCGGTGCTCCAGGCGATGGTGCCGGCGCCGAGCGTGGCGATGGCGAGGATCGCGGCGTAGCGCGTGGCCGAGCCGTCATGCAGCCGGTCGGTGAACGCCCGCGCCCCGGCGGTGAGTCCGCCCACGAGCGCGTCGAAGATGCGCTTTGCGGCCGGCGGGCCGGCGCGCTGCCAGATGGCCTCGAGGCGGCCATGCATGGCGAGAAGCGCCGCGCCGCCCAGGATCGCGGCCACCGACATGAAGAGCGCCGCGTTCACGCCGTGCCAGAGCTTCAGGTGCACCTCGGGGGCCGCGGCGGTGACCGAGGCCGCGACCGCCGCGACGAAGGGCTCCGCGAGCCAGGGCATCACGCCGATCAGCACGACGATGGCGGCCAGCAGGGCCGGGCCGGCCCACATCCCGAAACCCGGGTCGTGCGGGCTTTTCGGGTAGTCGTCGCGCACGGGGCCCATGAAGACGTGCCAGATGTAGCGGAACGAGTAGGCCACCGAGAAGAGCGCGCCCAGCGTGGCGAGCGCCGGCATCAGCCACGGGTTGCCCGCCCAGACGGCGTAGGTGGTCTCCTTCAGCATCATCTCCTTGGAGATGAAGCCGTTGAGCGGCGGGATGCCCGCCATGGAGAGCGCGGTGATCGCCGCGATCACGAAGGTGACGGGCATGAGGTGGCGCAGCCCGCCCAGGCGCCTGATGTCCCGCGTGCCGGTCTCGTGGTCGATGATGCCCGCGGACATGAAGAGCGCGGCCTTGAAGCTGGCGTGGTTGATGATGTGGAAGACGGCCACCACCGCCGCCGCCTCGGTGCCGAAGCCCAGCAGCATGGTGATGAGGCCGAGATGGCTCACGGTCGAGAAGGCCAGCAGCCCCTTCAGATCGTCCTTGAAGAGCGCGGTCACCGCCGCGATCACCATGGTCACGAGGCCGGTCGTCGCGACGATGTAGAACCATTCCGGCGTGCCCGAGAGCACCGGCCAGAGCCGCGCCATCAGGAAAAGCCCCGCCTTCACCATCGTGGCCGAGTGCAGGTAGGCCGAGACGGGCGTGGGCGCGGCC
>CAZPCU010000094.1:2356-7206 GCA_964585075.1 uncultured Rhodobacterales bacterium | reverse complement strand
CGCGCCCACCTTCGGTACCCCGGAGGCAAGCCAGATCCTCTACGGCGCGGGCCAGCTCGCGCGGCGGATGAACCTGCCGTTCCGTTCGGGCGGCGGGCTCTGCGGATCGAAGCTGCCCGACGCGCAGGCGGCCTACGAGACGACCCAGACCCTCAACGCCGCGCTGCTCGGCGGCGTGAACTTCATGCTGCACTCCTGCGGCTGGCTCGAGGGCGGGCTCGTCGCCTCCTTCGAGAAATTCGTGATGGACGCCGACCAGCTCGGCGTGCTGCACAAGTTCGCGCAGGGCGTGCCAGTGGACGCGGACGCGCAGGCGCTCGACGCGATCCGGGAGGTGGGACCGGGCGGGCACTATCTCGGCTGCGCCCATACCCAGGCCAATTTCCAGTCGGCCTTCTGGCGCACGCAACTCTTCGACTACAAGCCCTTCGAGACCTGGGACGAGGAAGGCGCGCGGGACACGGTATCGCTCGCTGCGGAGCGCGTCGAAAAGCTGATGGGCCAGTATCAGCAGCCCGCCCTCGACCCGGCCGTCAGCGAGGGGCTGTCGTCCTACGTGGCCGAGAAGAAGGCGTCGATGCCCGACGCCTTCAGCTGAGCGGCGAGGGCGCGCGGAGAAGCCGCGCCTCGCCCATCAGCGCGATGAGGATCTCCACGTGGCGCGCGGGGCTGTAGTCCGCCGCCGAGCGCTTTCGCGCGTCCTCGAGTTCGCCTTCCATGGCGAAAAGGCGCAGCGCCGCCTCGGCGCTGCGCGGCAGCGCGCCGTAGCCGAGGATCCGCGGCAGATGCGTCTCGCGGCGATATTCCGCGGCGCCGATGCGCGCGGTCCGCACGAGAAGCGCCGGGCGGCGCAGGTCGGCGAGCATGGAAGCGATGTCCTGCATGGTGCGTCTCCCTGCTGAGCGTTCGCGGGAGGGACTGTCGCACAACCCTGGCGCGTGTTGCGCGCAAGGGCGCTGCATCGCGCGCCGCGCTTGTAATTGTTTAGCGTTTGGAAACAATACTGGCCCAGATCACTTTCCGTTTACTTTTGGGTAACCAATTCTCGCAATGGTTGTGGACAGCTCTGTGGACAGACGGGGGCGCGCAGAGGCCGTGGGGGGTGCTACGCCGATAGGACAGCGCGAGGAGCGGGGTTTGCCGGTCGCTTGCCCGGACTGGGTGCCGACCGCGGCCCTGCATTATCTCGCCCACACCGAGGCTGGGCTCACGATCCGCCACCTGGCGCGGCGGGCGGGCTGCCATGCCTCCACCGTGCTGCGCCAGGTGCGGCGCATCGAGGCGCGGCGCGACGATCCGCTGACCGACGCGGCGCTCAGGGGGCTCGGCACCGCGCTTTTCCCGCCCCGCTCGGCGGCGCGGGACGCGGCGCCCTCGCGCGCGCCGCTCATGGACGGCGACACCCTCACGCGCGAGGCGCGGCGGATCCTCGCGCGCATGGGAGAGCCGGGCGCCCGGCTCGCCGTCGCCGAGGGCATGGAAAAGGCCGTCGTCGTGCGGGACACGCCCGACGGCACCACGATCCGCACTGCCGTGCTCGATGCCGAGGTCGCGCAGGCGCTCGCGCTCAAGGAGTGGATCGCCTGTTCCAGGCCCGGCCGGATCGCGCAATACACCCTGACCGCCTCGGGTCGGACGGAGCTTCAGGAACTCGCGGGCGAGGCCGGGGAAGACGGCTTCGCGGAGGCGCCCGCGCGCTACCGGGCGGGCGCGGTGCGCCGGGGGCGCTACTGCACGCAGGACTCGCCGCTCCTGGCGCTCGCCCGCCGGCGGGACCGCGACGGCGCGCCCTTCCTGCCCGACGCGCTCGTGCGCGCGGGGGAACGGCTGCGCGAGGATTTCGAGATCGCGCAGATGGGCAGCTCGGTGACGCAGAACTGGCAGCGCTTCCTCACCGGCGGCTGCACCGGCGCGCCGCCCCCGTCCGGGGGCGGAAGCGGGGCCGAGGCGGCGCGCGCCCGCGTCGCCGCCGCGCTGCGGGATCTCGGGCCGGGCCTCGGCGACGTGGCGCTGCGCTGCTGCTGCTATCTGGAGGGGCTGGAAAGCGCCGAGCGCCGCCTCGGCTGGTCCGCGCGCTCGGGCAAGATCGTGCTGCGCATCGCGCTGCAGCGGCTCAAGCGCCACTACGACGAGACCGCGCCGGGCGGGCCGCTCATCGGGTGACCCGGCGGCCGGCGGGGCAGGGCGGCGATGCCGCACTGGTCACCGCCCGCCGCGAGGATTATGCTCTCGGGTAACCCCAACGCCCGGAGGCATGATGCGCGACCTCTCCGATCCCGCCCAACGCCACCCCGAGAAGGCGCACCGCCCCGAGACGGAGCGGTTGCGCAAGCCGGACTGGATCCGCGTCAAGGCGCCGGTCAGCCAGGGCTACAAGGAAACCCGCGACATCATCCGAGAGAACCGCCTCGTCACCGTCTGCGAGGAGGCGGGCTGCCCCAATGTCGGCGAATGCTGGAGCCGGGGCCACGCCACGATGATGATCATGGGCGAGATCTGCACCCGGGGCTGCACCTTCTGCAACGTCGCCACGGGCCGCCCCGAGGCGCTGGACGTGTTCGAGCCGGGCCGCGTGGCCCACGCGGTGGAGAAGCTCGGGCTCAACCACGTCGTCATCACCAGCGTGGACCGCGACGACCTGGAAGACGGCGGCGCGGAGCATTTCGCGCAGACGATCCGCGCGATCCGCCACCGCAGCCCGGACACGACGATCGAGGTGCTGACGCCCGACTTCCTGCGCTGCCCGCCCGCGGCGCTCGAGACGGTCGTGGCGGCCCGGCCGGACGTCTTCAACCACAACCTGGAGACCGTGCCGGGGCTCTACCCCGATGTGCGGCCGGGCGCGCGCTACTTCCATTCGCTGCGCCTTCTCCAGCGGGTGAAGGAGATCGATCCCGCGATCTTCACCAAGTCGGGCCTGATGGTGGGCCTCGGCGAGACGCGCGCGCAGGTTCTCCAGGTGATGGACGACATGCGCTCGGCGGATGTCGATTTCCTGACCGTGGGCCAGTATCTCCAGCCCACGTCCCGGCATCACCGCGTGGACCGCTTCGTCACGCCCGACGAGTTCGCGGCCTACGAGAAGGCGGCCTGGGGCAAGGGCTTCCTGATGGTCTCGGCCACCCCGCTCACGCGGTCCTCCTACCATGCAGGCGAGGATTTCGAGCGGCTGCGCGAAAATCGGCTGAAGCGGCTCGGCCAGGACGCGTCCTGACCGGGCGCAGGCGCGGGCATCAGCCCCCGCCCGGAAGCGCCAGAAGATAGGCCGCGATGGCGGCGCGGTCCTCGTCCGCGAGCTGAGAGAGGCTCGTGACGACCTTGGCCATGCTGCCGCCCGCGCTGTCGTAGTCCGGCGTGAAGCCCGTCTCGAGATACCAGGCGATCTCGGAGGCGTCCCAGCCGAGCTCGTCCGGCGTGATGGCGGGAATGCGGCCCCGGCCCGAAGGGTTCGACGCCCCGTCCATCCAGCGCGCGGTGTCGAGCGCGCCGGCGAAATTGCGCGGCGTGTGGCACTCGCCGCAATGGGCCAGCGCCTCGACGAGGTAGCGCCCGCGCGCGAGCTCTTCGCCGGGGGTGTCTTCCATCACCCAGCCCTCGTCGAGATAGGCGCGCTTCCAGAGTCCGATCCCGCGGGTGAGCGTGAACGGGAAGGACAGCTCGTGCGGCGCGCTCTCGGCGTCCGAGGCGGGCAGCCCGTCCATGTAGGCCTTGAGATCGGCCACGTCCTGCGGCGCCATCTTCGCATAGGCGGTGTAGGGAAAGGCCGGGTAGTAGTGGCGCCCGCCGGGCGAGACACCCTTCGTGAGCGCGGTGGCGAACTCCTCGAGGCTCCAGCCCCCGATGCCCTTGTCCGGGTCGGGCGAGATGTTGGGCGCGAGGAAGGTTCCGAAATCGCTCTCCAGCCGCTCTCCGCCCGCGAGCACGAGGCGCGCCTCGCCCTCGGCGTCCGGCGCGGCATGGCAGGAGGCGCAGCCCGAGGCGTGGAAGATACGCTCCCCCTTCGCGGCGTCGCCCTCGAGCCCGGCGTAAAGGCTCGCGTCGGCGCGCTGGGGCGCGCTCAGGATCCAGCCCGCCGCCCCGGCGAGGGCGACGAGCGCGATCAGGCTGACGAGCAGTCGGCGCATGGCGCCGGATCAGTCTTCGGGGGCGCGGTAGTCGTCGTGGCAGGCCTTGCAGGTGCCGCCGAGTTCCTGAACGGCGGGGCCGACCGCCTCGAGCCCGTCGCCGGCCACGGCCTGGATCGCCGCGGCCTGCTCGCCGAAGGCCGCCCATTTGGAAGCGAAGTCGTCGAAGTTTTCCCAGATCGCCACCTTGGCGCGGGTGCCTTCCAGCATCACCTCGTCCGTGCCCTCGGGCCAGAGCTTGCCCTGGTCCACGCCGCTGATCGCGACGAGCGAATCGGCCGCGGTCTGCGCCGCCTCGGCGTCGTAGTCGATCTTGCCCTGGGCCATGCCGCCCAGCACGCCGATGTTGAGCGCCATGATACGGAACTGGCCCTGGCGCGCCTTGAGCTGCGCGGTGAAATCATCCTGCGCGAGCGCGGCCGGCGCGACGAGCGCCGCGGCGGCGGCCAGTGCGATCAGTTTGGTCTTCATGTGCTTTCTCCCCTCGTTGGACATCACTGACGTAGTGTGACCCACGAACCTAACAAATCATTGACCCTGTTTGCGCGCAACGGGTTTGCGTGGGCGCACGGCCGCCCATCCCGTCAGCGCGGGATGGGTGCAAGGCGCGGCGGGCGCTCCATCTGCATCCAGTCGGGCAGGCCCAGCCATGCCTCCAGCGCCCATATGGCGGCCGCCAGCGCCAGCATCTGCGGCCATACCACCTCCAATCCCGCACCGCGGTAG
>CAZPCU010000094.1:0-2346 GCA_964585075.1 uncultured Rhodobacterales bacterium | reverse complement strand
GCCGCCAGCGCCAGCACGATCCCGACGGTCCATTTCAGTTCCCGCGAGGGCGGGCGGCGCGACCAGCGGTAGAGGCGCAGGAGCCATCCCAGATACATCAGGTGAAACGCACCGCGCCGATATGGGGCAGGTTGCGGTTTCGCTGGGCGTAGTCGATCCCGTAGCCCACGACGAACTCGTCCGGGATCTCGAACCCCGTCCAGTCGGCCACGACGTCCACCTCTCGCCGCGCCGGCTTGTCGAGAAGCGCGATGCTCCTGAGCTTCGCGGGCCGGCGCGAGCGCAACAGGTTCAGCACATGGGCGAGGGTGTGACCCGTGTCCACGATGTCCTCGACCACCAGCACGTCGCGGCCCTCGATCTTCCCGCGCAGGTCCTTCAGGATACGCACCTCCCGGCTCGATTCCGTGTTGTTCCCGTAGGAGGAGGTCTCCATGAAATCCACCTCCACGGGCAGCCGGAGTTCGCGCACGAGATCGGCGATGAACACGAAGGAGCCGCGCAGAAGCCCCACGACCACCAGCTTGTCGGTGCCCGCGAACTCGCGCTCGATCTCGTGGGCGAGCGCCTCGATGCGCGCCGCGATGGACTTCGCGGAAATGAGTTCGTCGATCACATAAGGCCGCTCAGCCATGCCCGCCCCTTGATTTTCCGGCCGCACAATACGACATGGGCGCCCACTGTCACGGAGGAAATCGGCCCAACCCCATGCAATCCCATTCCGAAACCCGCACGGTGCCCTACAGCGCGGCGCAGATGTACGACCTCGTGGCCGACGTCGCGCGCTACCCGGAGTTCCTCCCCTGGACGGCGGCGGCGCGGGTGCGGTCGCGGAGCCCGATCACCGGGCCGGAGGGGCAGCCGGGCGAGGTGATGGAGGCCGATCTCGTCATCTCCTTCAAGGTCTTCCGCGAGCGCTTCGGCAGCCGGGTGACGCTCTGGCCGGAGGAGCAGCGGATCGACACGGAATATCTCGACGGGCCGTTCAGGCACATGCATTCGAACTGGGCCTTCCGCGACACCGACGAGGGCTGCGAGATCAGTTTCCACGTCGAGTTCGAGTTCAAGAACCGCATCCTGCAAAGCGCCGCGGGCCTCTTCTTCTACGAGGCGATGCAGCGGATCGTGCGCGCCTTCGAGGAGCGGGCGCGCGCGCTTCACGGCGACGCGGGCGCGGCGATGGGCGCCTGAGCTCAGCCGGTCTCGCCCGCGGCCGCGTCCAGCATCGACATGGCGTGATCGACGGAGGCGCGGCGCACGTTTTCCCGCCCCAGCGCGCCGAATTCCACCGTTTCCGCCAGCGTCTCCCGCCCCGCGGAGGCGAGCGCGAAGCACACGCGTCCCTCGGGCTTGCTTCCGGAGCCGCCGGGCCCCGCGATGCCGGTGATGGCGAGCGCCACGTCCGCCTGCGCGCGGCCCAGCGCGCCCTCGGCCATCGCGCGCGCCACCGGTTCGCTCACCGCGCCGTGGGCCTCGATCGTCCCGGCCGGGACGCCGAGCAGTTCCTGCTTGGCGAGGTTGGAATAGACGACGAAGCCGCGGTCCAGCACATGGGAGCTTCCCGGCGCCTCGGTGATGCGCGCCGCGAGCAGGCCCGCCGTGCAGCTTTCCGCGGTGACGATGCGCAGCCCCGCATCCCGGTAATGCATCACGAGGGTTTCGGGCGTGATCATCGCATCAGGACTCCGTGGGCGAGGGCGGCGAGAAGGACGACGCCGAGGCCGGCGAGCGCGCCGGCGATGATGTCGTCGAGCATCACGCCCGTGGCGCCGTGCTGCCGGTCCGCCCAGCCGACCGGCCATGGCTTCACGATATCGAAGAATCGGAAGAGCAGAAAGGCCGCGAGCCAGCCGGGCCAGAGCGCGGTCACCGGAAGGCCGAGGAGCGAGGCGCCCGCCGACACGGGCCAGATCGCGAGCCACTGGCCCGCCACCTCGTCCACGACGAACTCCGAGGGGTCCTCGTTCTCCGCGCCGGCAAGCTCGGCCGCGACCGCGCGCCAGCCGATCAGGGAGAGGACCACGGTGGCGAGGGAGAGCGCGGCGAAGCCGCCCAGCACATGCAGCGCCCAGGCCAGCGGCAGCGCGGCCAAGGAGGCCCATGTGCCGGGGCCGGGGCGGAGGTGGCCCAGACCGAACATCGTGGCGACGAGCCGGTTCATGGCCGCACCAGGGCGGCGGTCGCGATCGCGGCGATGCCCTCCTCGCGCCCGGTGAAGCCGAGGCCCTCGCTGGTCGTGGCCTTCACGCTGACGCGGGCCGGCTCGATGCCCGCGATGCGGGCGAGTTCCGATTGCATCGCAACGGCATGCGGGCCGATCTTCGGGCGCTCGCACACCAGCGTGCA